>WHTA01000137.1 GCA_009379825.1 Streptosporangiales bacterium | reverse complement strand
ACTGAGGATGTCGCATGACGTGCCTACTGCTGTACTTCGCTGCTGTACAGGCGGTGGGAGGCCTGTTGTTGATCATGATGGCAGGCCTCTCACCTGGGGTGGAGCGAATCGGACTCGAACCGACGACCCCCTGCTTGCAAAGCAGGTGCTCTACCAACTGAGCTATCGCCCCAGTGCGGCGTTACGCCGCGAGATGGTGGACCTTCAGGCTTCCGGTGCCGAGGTGGCCTCGGTCCACAGGTCTTGTTCTTCCCGGTCGGCTTGCACCTTGCGCCACACGAACAGGCCGGCGACCACGGCGAGGAGCAAGATCAACAGCTTCTTCATTGGGCGTGCCCTTCCGCTCGGAGGCACCGCGGCGCCTCACGTGCATCAGCGCGGGCCGGCGAACGGCGTGCTCGTGGCCCTAAGCCGATCCTGGCGCACGCCAAGACGGCTCGATGTCCTTGCCTGGAGTCTACACAGCTGACGGAACCGGGCTGCTGTCGGTGGGCGCGGCTAGCCTGCGGCAATGACGGAACGACGATCGGCGGAGCTCATGCTGGCAAGCGAGCTGAAGCGCTACCTGCAGCAGGCCCGCGACGGGTTGCTGGCGAAGCTCGACGGGCTGAGCGAGTACGACGCCCGCCGGCCGCTGACGCCCACCGGCACCAACCTGCTCGGGCTGGTCAAGCACCTGGCCGGGGTGGAGCTCGGCTACCTGGGCGACTGTGTCGGCCGGCCGGCGCCGGTACGCCTGCCGTGGGTCGAGGACGGCTCGATCTGGGAGAGCGCGGACATGTGGGCGACCGCGGACGAGTCGCGTACCTACCTGGTCGAGCTGTACGAGACGGCCTGGCGCCATTCGGACGAGTCCGTCGACCAGCTCGGACTCGCGGCGCCCGCCCAGGTGTCGTGGTGGCCGGAGAAGCGGCGGGATACGACGCTCGGCGCGCTCCTCGTCCGGGTGGTGGCCGAGACCGCCCAGCACGCCGGCCACGCGGACATCGTCCGGGAGACGATCGACGGCCAGCCCGGCCGCGACCACGACGACATCGGCGACGCCGACTGGTGGACGGCCCAGGAGCCGGCATCCAGCACGCGGCGGACGCGTTCCGGGCGGCCTGACACACGGCACCGCAGCGGCGGCCTAGCGGACCAACGAACGCTGGGGGTCGCCTGATGGACGGCCCAGGAGCCGGCATCCAGCGCGACCGGACCGGCCGACGAACGCACCACAACGACCCAACGCCCGGCCGGACCCCCCGGGCGCCCGACAACAACGCCACCACGGCCGGCAGCCAGCACCACGACTGCACCATGGCCGGAGCGCCCGGCGTATTGCACGAGGAACGGCCGAGTGCCCGGGGCTGGCAGCCCCGGGCACTCGGCCGTTGTGTGATGCGGTCGGTCAGGACAGGTCGACCGGTGCGTCAAGCGACAGTGGGTGCTCGCCGACGTTCAGCTCGGTGAACTCCGTGGCCGTGGCCACTGCCTCACCGAGGATGCCCGCCTGCAGGTCGTAGACCTGCGCCGACGGGGCGAGCGGCAGCTGGCCGATGCCACCGGCGTCGGTGACGACCGTGCCGCCCGAGTTCCCGGCGAGCTGGTTGTGCCCGCCGGAGTACGAGCCGCCGAGCACGGAAGCCGTGTCGTCGAATGCCCGGGCCGGGGTGACGGTCGGGACGTCGAGGACGTACCCGGCCAGCGTGCCGGTCGCGCCGGAGCTGGTGATGTCACCGCCGGAGGTGGCGTCGGTGAAGTCGATGCCGTACGCGGACGATTCCGCCAACGCGGTCGCCGCCGCGTTCGCCGCCTGCGCGATGGGCAGCGTCTCCGCGCCCACGACGTTGCCGGCCAGGGTGCCCTCGTCGCCAGCGCTGGTGGTCTCGCCGCCAGCAGTGCTGCTGACGCCGTTCAACACGTCGGCCGACGACTCGCCGAGCCCGCTCGCGGCCAGCCCGAACACGTTGCCGGTACCCGCCGACGGGGTGTGCACGACGTTGCCGGTCAGCGCGCCACCACGGCCGTCGCTGAGGTTGTTGCCACCGGCGGTCGCCTCGGTGAGGTTGGTCGAGAAGCCGTACCCGTCACCGATCGCACTGCCGCCGAGGCCGTGCACCTGGGCTGGGAACGAAACCGGAGCCTGCGCGATGTTGCCGGCGATGGTGCCCAGCACACCGGTGGCCTTGTAGTCGTGCCCGGCGGTCGTGGTGGTGTCCGCGTCCGCCGCGCCGATCCCGGTGCCGACGCCGCCGGCGCCGATCCCGAACGCCTGGGCGGGCAGTGCCACCGGCACCGCCGCCAGGTTCGAGCTGATGGTGCCGTTGTCGTCGTCGGTGTTGCCGGTGCCACCGGCCTCGACGTTCTTCGTCTCGGTCGCCGAGCCGACGCCGCTGCCGATGCCGCCCGCACCGACGCCGAAGACCTCACCTGGAACCGCGAGCGGCGTCTGCGCCAGGTTGCCGGACGCCAAGGAGTCGTTGCCCAGCGTGCCGTTGTACCCACCGGACTCCACGTCCTTGGTCTCCGTGGCCGTCCCGGACGCGTCACCGATCGCCCCGACGCCGCCGCCGAACGCCTCCGCGGTCCCGGAGAGCGGGCTGCTCGCGGTGTTACCCGAGAGCGTGGAGCCGCTGCCGTTGGTGAACGTCTTGCTCCCTGCGGTGGTGTCGGTCGCCTGGTCGTGCGCGGCGTCCGCCGCCCCGACCAGGGTGCCGCCGGCGGCGAACGCCTCGGCCGGCGCCGAGACGGGCGCGTCGGCCACGTTCCCTGAACCGGTGCCGTTGCGGCCGGAGGTGGTGGTGTACCCGCCGCTGGTCACGTCGTTCGTCGAGCTGCTGGTGCTGCCCGCGAGCCGGTCCTGGGTACGGGACGCGGTTGCGGCCAGCGGCGGCCAGATCGTGTGCATCGACGTGCTGCGCAGCGCGCTGCCACCGACGAGCGTCGGCAGTGCGAACGGGTCGGCGATCGGGCTGGTCGCACCACCGGTGGTGGCGGCACCGCCGAGCGCGCCGGCGACGCTGGCAACATTCGCCACCATCGCACCCTGCGGCTGGGCGACGTTCCCGCCGAGCAGCGCCGAGTCGCCGTCGGTCTGCACGTACGTCTGGCGACCGCGCACACCGGGCTTGGTGCCACCGGCAGTGACGTACGCCTCGGAGTCGGCTGCCGAGTCCGACGTCCCGAGGACGGTCGGCGCGTTGCCGTTCAGCTCGGCCGGCAGTCCGAGCGGCACGGCCCCGACGTTGCCGGACCCGAACGAGTCGCTGCCCGCGGTGTCAACGGCACCACCGCTGGTCGCATTGGTCACCGCGCGCGAGCCGACCACGTCGGCCGTACCGGCACCGGAGACCGCGTTCCCGGTCAGCTGCACCGGCGTCGCCCACTGGCCGGTGGCGACGTTCCCGCTGAGGAAGCCGTCCCGGCCGTCGGTCGTGTCGTCGCCGCCGAGGACGACGTCCTGGCCGGCGTGTCCCCCGGTCGTCTCGGCCGTACCGGCGCCCGCGAGGGCGTTCCCGGCGATCTGCACCGGCACCGCCCAGTCCGCGTCCACCACGTTCCCGGCGAGCGGGATGCCCGCGCCACCGGTGGTGATGTCCTGCGAACCATCGTAGGACTGGTTGCTGCTTGACCCGTCGACGCTGGCCGGCCCGCCCGCCGCGATCGCGTTGCCGGCGATCTGCACGGGGACCACCAGGTCGGCGTTGACCCGGTTGCCGAGGAACGGGTCGTCGGCGGGCGGTGCGCCCGTCGTCCGCTCCGGTCGGGTGAACGGCGTGTGCTGCTCCTTGTCGTTGTACCTGGTGGCAGCGTTGACCGTGTCGGTGACGTCGTTGACGACGGCGGTCGCGGGTGCCGCCGTCGCCTGCACAGGCGCACCGGCCGCCGTGACCGGCGCAGCGACGTCCTGCGCCGGGTCGGTGACGTCCCTGGTGTTGACCTCATTGGTGACCGCAGGCACGTCGACCTGACCGAGCGGAGTGCCGATGGCGTTGTCCGCGGTCTCGATGGGCACCGCCACGCCGGCGTGCACCGGCCGGGCCGGCTTCGCGTTCGGCCGGTCGGTGGTGTTGCGCACCGGTTCGGCGTGCGTACGACTCTGCGGGGTGGACTGCTCGGGAGCCGCGGCCGGCTCGGCCGCCCGGGCGTTGTCGCTGCCGAGCGGGTTGCCGAGAGTGTCCTCCACGACGGCGGTGGGGTCGGGCAGGCCGGGCAGGGCCTGCCCGAGCTGAGCCGGCTGTTGGCTCGGCTCGCTTGGCTCAGCGGCATTGGCGATACCGCCGCCCACGACTACGAACCCCGCGGCCAGCACTGTGGCCTCGAGTGATCGTCGGACCCAGATATTCACAAAAGTCCCTTCGTTGAGCAGATGGGGGTGAACAGATCAGGAAGACGGCAGCCCATGGCCGACAACAAGGAGGAAGGTCAGGTAAGACCGGGGCTGCCGCGACAGGCGCGACAGGTACTCGCGTGACCGACGTCAGTCGGGCGAAACCCGCGGCTTACCTGCGGAGTTCCACGGCCCTTCGACGCCGACGAGGGACGACACCGCGTCCGCCTGTGCGGCGAAGGGCAGGTGGAAGGCGGTGACACGTGCTCCCGTGCCACCGTCGATGACGCTGCTACCGGCGGCAGAACCGCTCGCCGGCGTCTTGCCGAAGGCGCCGGTTTCGACCGGCGGCAGGGGCAGCTCGCCGCCGCCCGGGCCGTCGACCGAAGTGCCGGCACCATTGCTTGGCTGCACGGCCGACTCGTCGGCGTGCGTCGTGTGTTGCTGCCCGCGCGTGGCTTCGCCCGGGCGGTGCGCCTCCGTCGTCGCTGTGGACGCGGCGGCGGCGTTGGACGGCGTCGTCTTGCTCGGCGCCGCACCGGCTACGTCACCCAGTACCTGGGCACTGGCCGGTACGGCAACCGCCAGGTCGTCCGACGTCACGGACCCGGCACCGGCGATATCGCGCGCCGGGTTGCCGAGGTCCTCCAGTGACGCCGTGAGCTTGGACAGGCGGTCGACGCCGGCGTCGAGCACGTCCTTGGCCGGCGGGGTCGACCGTTCGTCGGGGGCGGTGGCCGTCCCCTCCCGGTCGGTGCCGGCACGGTCCGTGCGCTCCGGGAGCTGCTGCTCCCCGGTCAGGTTCTCGACCGCGGTCTTGACGCCATCGACTGTCTGGTCCAGGCGATCCACCGGTATCTGGTCCGCTACCGAGTTGATCGTCGTGTCGTTGGTCGTCGCGGCCGTGGCCGTCCCTGCCGACATGGCCGTGACTCCGCAGAAGCTGAGGAAGCAGCATGCGCCACCGATCAGCCCCCAGCGAAGCGCTCTGCGAGCGAACCCGGGCACGCGCCGCCGCCGAGACGGCGACGTCCCGCGCACTGGGCTCGAGCAGCTGTCAGGAACCATGTCGCTGACGAGCATACAGTTACGATGAGTACAAGACTCAAGCACTCTCAGTTACCTCGGCGTGTCGGGTGGAGCCGCCGGTAACCGCACCGCGGCAGGCCCGGCCAGGGTCAGGACCGGGAAGGCGTCGGAGAAGGCAGGCGCCGTCGCGGTGGTCAGTGCTGTGGTCGCGCAGCCGGCCGAGGATGCGACGTACCGCCGCCGGACGAGCTACGCCCAGTCGATGCGCTCCTGCAGGAGGGCCTGCTCGGCCGGGTTGGCGGTCAGCTCGAGGGCACGCCGGTCGGCGGCGCGGGCTTCGTCGCTTCGCCCCAGCTGGCGGAGCAGCTCGGCCCGGGTGGCGTGGTAGAGGTGATACCGGTCGAGCGCGGTGTCGAGTCCATCGAGCTCGGCCAACGCCGGCTCGGCGCCGGCGGTGTAGCGAAGCGCGATCGCCCGGTGCAGCCGGGTGACCGGGGACGGGGCGAGGTGGAGCAGCATGTCGTAGAGCACCACGATCTGCTCCCAGTCGGTGTCCTCCCAGCGCTCCGCCTCGGCATGGCAGGCGACGATCGCCGCCTGCAGCTGGTACGGCCCGGGACGGTGCTGTGCGGCGGCGCGGGTCAGCAGCCGGGTGGCGGCACCGATGGCGTCGTGGTCCCACGACGTACGGTCCTGGTCCTGGAGCAGCACCAGCCGTCCGCCGGGGTCGAACCGGCCGACGGAGCGGGCGCGGTGCAGCCGCGCCAGAGCCAGCAGGCCGGCCACCTCGGGCTCGGCGGGCATCAGCTGGTGCAGCAGGCTGGCCAGCCACTCGGCGTCGTCGACCAGGTCGCGGCGCTGGGCCCGCTCCGCCGTCGCCAGGTAGCCCTCGTTCATCAGCAGGTAGATCACCGTAAGCACCTCGGACAGCCGCTCCGGCAGCTCCTCCTCGGTGGGGATGCGGTACGGGATCCCGGCGGCGGCGATCTTCCGTTTGGCGCGGGTGACCCGCTGCGCCACCGTCGTCTCCCGGACGAGGAAGGCGCGGGCGATCTGCTCAGTGGTCAGCCCGCACACCACCCGCAGCGTCAGGGCGATCTGGGCCTGACGGGACAACGCCGGGTGGCAGCAGGTGAACACCAGCCGCAGCCGCTCGTCCGGTTGCGACCGCACCGGCCACTGCAGCTGCGCCAGCTTCGACCGGTAGTTGCTCTCCCGGCGCAGAACGTCCAGGCCACGGCGCCGGGCGACGGTGAACAGCCAGGCGTCCGGCCGGTCCGGGATCCCTTCGGTCGGCCACCGCGTCAGCGCCGCGACGACGGCGTCCTGGACGAGGTCCTCCGCCGCGGTGAAGTCGCCGATCAGTCCGACGAGCGACGCGGCGAGCCGTCCCGCATGCTCACGCACCACGCGGGCCAGCTCGTCGTGCGACGCCTCCACCGGGTCACGACTCCAGCGGGCGGATCTCGACCAGGGGGCAGCCGGGCCAGGTCTTCACCATCCGCAGGGCTTCGTCCAGGTCAGCGACGTCTACCTCCAGGTAGCCGCTGACCACCTCCTTGCCCTCCACGAACGGCCCGTCCGTGATGACCGGCTCGGCGCCGTCCAACCGAACCGTGGTTGCCGTGTTCGGCGCCTGCAGCTTGCTACCGCCGCGGACCACGTCCGCGTGCTCGGCGAACCACTTGTCGACCTTCTCGAAGGCCCGTTCCCGCTCGGCCGGGCCCATGGCCTGCAACTCTTCGCTGAACTTTTCGGTCTCGACGAACAGCAACACGTACTTCACGCTTCCTCACCTCCGCTCATCGCCGCGGCGGCGCGGTGATCCATCTCGTCCGGCGGTACGTCCTCGACGTGGGTGGCCAGGTTCCAGCGGTGCCCGTACGGGTCGTCGATGGTGGCGACCCGGTCACCGTAGAAGTGGTCGGCCGGTTTGGACACACTCGCTGCGCCCTCTTCGATGGCCCGCTCGTACGCCTTGTCGACATCTTCCAGGTAGACGAAGAGCGCGACCGGGGAACCGCCGAGCGCCTGCGGGCTCGGGTCGGTGTCCGTGGGCAGATTCGCGTCGCCGATCATGATCACCGACTCGCCGAGCTGGATCTCGGCGTGGGCGACGGTGCCGTCCGGCAGTGCCATTCGCATCCGCTCGGTCGCCCCGAGGACGCCCTTGTAGAACTCGAGCGCGCCTGCGGCACCCTCGATCGAGAGGTGCGGCATCACCCGCGGATAACCGGTGGGAATGGGCTGGGCAGTGGACATCGGACCTACGAGGCTGTCGCACGAATGTTGTGCCTGCTGGCTGGCCGGTCGAGGTCGGTCCGCGATTCGGGTGAGCGGTGGGGCTGTCAGGCCGTCCGGTAGGTCTTCAGCAGGTTGTGGGTGGCGCAGATGAGCTTCCATTCGCTGTCCGCCGCTGCGAGCCCTCGACGGAAGAGACTTCGGATCCTGCGGTTGTGCTTGATCTGGGCGAATACGGGCTCGATGCTGGCGGCTCTCTTCTTGTAGGTCTTGCGACCTCTGGGGGTGT
>WHTA01000136.1 GCA_009379825.1 Streptosporangiales bacterium | reverse complement strand
GCGAGGACCTGCAGCTCGCTGCCGGACGCAGGCAGCCGCCCACGGTCGGCGACCGCGGCGGCCGTCTCGAAATCCAGCCACACCCGCGGCAGGTCGAAGTCGTCGACGAGGTGCGCGGCGGTGGTGTGGATGCAGGCGTCGCGGAAGTCGCGGCGGTCCAGCCAGGTGCCGTGGGCGGCGAGCAGGTCGACGGCGGCTTCGATGCCGTAGTCACCGGCGGCCCAGGTGCGCAGTTCGGCGAGCAGTCTCATCGGGGCACCTCGTCCTGGTCGTGGCGGGCAGGTGGGGTGGTTCCATTGATGCGGCCGCAGACGGGGCAGTGCCAGATGGCGGGCATGCTGATCAGCCGGCGTAGCCGTGCGGTCAGGCTGCGCGGGTTGGGCTGGCTGGTGTGCTGGCAGCGGCAGGCGGGGCAGATCACACGCATCGCGCCGGGCCGGCCGACCAGCGTCCAGCCCTCCCCGACGGCGTGGAACGCCGCGCGGAACTGTGAGTGCTGAGCGGTGTCGTACGTGTGGCCGCAGGCGTCGCAGTGCAGGGTCACGGTCTGCATCAGTGGGTGTCCTTTCAGCCGAACGAGCCGACGATGGTGGTGAACGCGGTCGTGACTGCGTCGATCACGGCGGCGGCCTTGGCCGGGGAGGTGACGACCCAGACGACGACGGCGATGATCAGTACCCAGGTCAGGAACTTCCTCATTGCTGGTGCTGCCTTTCACTCGTGGTGTGGGTGGTGTCGTGCAGTGGTTGCGGGCTGAACCCGCGTTGTTCGAGTGCGGCGAGGTGGTCACTGCGGCGAGCGTCGTCGCGCAACGACCAGTAGGTGCGGTGCACGAACGTGGCGCCGATGCGGCGGACCAGGCGGGCGCCGTGGCAGCGACCGCAGACGGTCAGGCGGTTGGTGAACAGTTGGCGGGCGACGCCGCGGCCGGCGCAGCGGCGGCAGGCGCCGATGGGGTGGGCGAGCAGCCACAGTGCCCAACCGGCGACGACGGCTGTGGTGGCGAGGAAGATGGTGACGGCGGCCTGCATGCGTGGGTTACCTTTCGTTGGCGTGGTCGCGGGTGGCTTCGGCGTAGCCGGTGCTGTAGCCCTCGCTGTAGCCGGTGGCGTGGCCGAGTTGCCGGCCGACCTCGAGGCCGTTGGTGTGGCCTTCGCGGTAGATGCGGCAGGGGTATTTCGGGCAGTCGTGGGCAGCGGCGAACCGTGTGCCGGCGGACTTCTGGAAGCACTCCCGGTAGTCGTGGTTCGCCACCTCCGAGGTCGACGACGGCCCGCCGTTGAAGCTCGGCGCGGCCGGCCTCGGCGCCGCTGGTGTCGGCGTCGATGCCCGCGACGACGTGCCGCCGCCAGTGGCCGGCCTGGCGGTCTTGCGCGCGGCTTTGCGCCGTGCAGCGGCACGGCGACTCTTCGCCGTGGCCTTGCTCAGCCGTTCCTGGCGGGCCTTGCGGCGTTTGAAGTCGGTGCGGACCCGGCAGGTGTGCATCAGCGGGTTCGTTGTTGCTTTGCCGCAGGTGCGGCAGGTGAACGACACCCGCGGCTTGACCCTGGTCTTTCCGGGTCGGCGTTTGCGGTCCAGCCGGGTGCGGCACACGTGCCGGGCGGGGTTGGAGTACCGCTGCCCGCAGGTGCCACACCGCAGCATGGTCAGCTTCGCCACGGGCAGGCCCTCCCCTCTCGGTGTCGTGTCGCGGCCGGTCGGTGTCGCGGCGGCTGGGTCTCTAGAGACCGCCACCGGTCGTGCGCGTCGCGGTCGGTGGCGACACCGCGACATGCCTGGTCAGCGCGTCGCGGCCGGCAGCGCGTGTCGCGGTGCCTGCGTGTTTGTGCAGGTGGGCGGGTGTCGCGGTAGCGCGACAGGTGTCTGGGTGTCGCGCTACACATCCGCCTCGCCTCCCGGGCCCGCGACACCCTCATCAGAGGCACCAGCGGCGCCGGCGATGGTTTCGACGGCGGCGCGGGCCACGCCTTTGCGGTTGGCGCTGCCGCGTTCGCGGACGTCCTTGACTTCCACGCCGAGTTGGCGCAGCTGGCTGGCCACGGCGTCTTGGGTGATGCCGCCGTACACGCCACCGAGATGTTCGGCCAGCCGGGCGGCGATGGTGGCGGTATGCAGGTTGGGTTCGTCGCCGCGGAACATCGCGAGCACGTCGGCGGCGAAGCTGCGCTGCTCGGTGTCGTCGACCTCGCCGAGCGCGTACCCGGACAGCACACCCTCGGCCTGCCGCATCGCCCTCGCGCGGGCGGCGATCTTGGCGGTGTCGTTGAGGTCCAGGTAGTAGGTGCGGACCGCCTGCGGGTCCGCGCTGCCGAGCAGCCACCCCAGTCCGGCGTCGACGCCGCGGCGGAAGTCGCTGGCCCGGTACCCGGCCTTGTAGGCGCCGGTGCCGAGCACCATGTCGTTGCTGACCTGGTCGGCGACCTTGAGACAGAACCGCATCACCGCCAGCGCGCCGATCTTCGGTGGCAGGGAGTCCTTGTCCGGGCGCTGGGTGGACAGCACGACGACGATGCCGTAGGCGCGGCCCAGCCGCATCACATACGCCAGATCACCGGCCGCGGCAGGTCCGTACTTCGGGTGCAGGAGCAGGTTCTGGACCTCGTCGAAGACCGCGAACTTCAGGCGAAGGACCCGGTACTTGGGGTCGGCAGCGACCTCGCGGGTGACCTTGCCGTCCGGCTTGCGGTCTCGCGGCAGCTTCTTGAACGCCGCCTGCCGTCCGTCCAACTCTGCCTTGAGCATCTTCACCGACTCGGCGGCATACGCGATCGCTTCGTCGTCGAGGCCGGAGGTGTAGCGGTGGCAGACCTGCCCCAGCGGCTCCAGGTCGCCCTTGCCGGCCAGCTCATGGACCCCACAGGTCCGCCAGCGGGTCCAGCGCGGCGTTGCAGCTCAGCACCCGGACCGCGGCGGTCTTGCCCTGGCCCGGCGCCGCCCCGATCACCCAGTTGGTCTCGAACACCGGCACGTTCACGCCCTGGCCCCGCGGGCTGACCGAGAACGGGACCTCGTCGAACAGGTCCGTGGTCCCGGACTTCAGCAGCGGGTACTTCGCCGGCTTCATCTTCGACAGGTCATGCCGGCCGATCCACAGGAACAGCCGGCCCGCGTGCTCGTGCGGGACCTTCTCCGGCCAAGTCGCCGAATGCGGCCGCCGCAGACCCGAGGCGAGTTCCTCGCGCTTCTTGATGATGTCGCTGGCCGTCACCCCGTGCGGGAGATCGAGCTCCAGCGCCCACCCGTCGCCATCGCGGTGGATGTCCGCGACCCAGGACAAACCAGTGCCGTCCTTGATGACCTGGTTGATCGCCGAGACCCCCAGCGCCCCGAACGCCCTGGTCACCGACTCCGCGGTCGGTGGCTGGTACGCGGTCGGCACCACCGCGGTCCCAACGATCACCGGCCGTCGGGCCGGCCGCGCCGCGCCAACGCGACCACCGCGGCCAGGCCCAGCGGCGGCCAGACCCAGCCCGGCAACCACACCGCAGACGCGACCAGCGCGGCGAGCGCGGCGACGGCGGCGACGGCGAGGATGCGGCCGCGAGTGCCACGGGTGCGCTTGCCCTCGCGGTGCGCGTTCATCGCGTCGTGGTGCCCGGACCGGCCCGCCGCCACCGCCAGCGATTCCAGGGTCCAGCCGTTGGTCCAGTGCCACCACCGCAGCACCGCGTTGGTCAGGTCCACGGTCCCGCGCAGCGCGTACCAGCCGGTCCGCGCCACATACACCGGGACCCGCACCGCATGGAACCGGACCCGATACCCGGTCAACACCAACATGGACCGGACCGTGATCCAGAGCTGGTCCCGGCGCAGGAAGCCCGGGATGATCGGCGACCGCTCCCCCGACTCCCCCACCGGTGCCGGGGCTGGCCGGTCCTGGCCCTGGTCCTCACGCTGGTCCTTCTCCGAGTCACGGTGCAGCGGGATCACATCCGCCGCAGCGTCTTTATCTTGGCGATCGGCTTGATCGGGTTTCTCCCCGAACCGGTGATGGTCATGGATGCTCATGTGCTCTCTCTCGTGCTCCTCAGGCGGCCTCAGACGCCGCTGTGGCGCCCGAACCAGCCGATCCGGTGGTCTGGGTGGTCTGGGTAGGGGTAGGTGTGATGTCGGCGCTCAACGCCCGCCGCAGCGCGCCCGCTCGATCCGTCGAGACCGCGTGCCCGTCCTCGCGCAGGCCGGCGATCAGCGCGCGGCGGGTGACCTTCAGGCCCGCTGCGGTCAGCCGGTCACGGACCTGCCGGCCCGCGTCGAGCAGGTCCGACACATCCGGACCCGCCGTGTCCGCGGTCCCGGTCACGGTCCGGTCCGCGACCCGCCGCGCATGGTCCGCGCCCCGGTCCGCCGGCCCGGTGGGCTGGTCCGCCGGCTCGGGGTGTCGGTCCGCGGCCGTGGCCGAGGTCGGGTCCACCTCGGTCCCATCGTGCGTGGCGGCGCGGTCCGCGACCGGCACCACCCGCCGTGGCGCCGGGTCCGGTCCCAGCTGCGGCGCGGTCACCTCGTGCTGAGCGCGGGTGGCGAACCGGTGCGCGGCGAGCACAGCGTCGGTCAGCCGGGACCGTAGGTCGGTGACCGCCTCGGCCATCACGAACACCACCCCCGGCGGCACGGAGTGCAGCACGATCAGGGACGCATCCCACGCCGCCCACGCCGACCACGTGTTCATCACATAGGTCGCGGCGAGCAGCCCCCACTTCGCGCCACGCACCCACTGGCCTGCTTCCAGCTGGTACCGGGACAGGGTCGACTCCGCGATCAGCACGCCGATCAGGCACAGCGACACCATCGGGTCCAACAGCCACGCGATCACCCACGGCACCGACCACGCCGCCGCACCACGGGCGGCGAACGCCGCCACATTCGACATGGTGAACAACAGGCCGAGCACCAGCCCGGTCCACACCAATGCCGCCACCGCCGTGCGGATCCGCTCGATCCCCAACGCCGCCACATCCGGATGCATGCGATACGAACGCAACTCCGCCGCCTCGCTCGCGTTACGCAGGAGCTTTTGCGACTTCGACAACTTCGGCTGACCATTCACGCAGCCACCCCCGATGAGTGCCCACGCGAGCCGGGTTGCTGCGGGTTGGTGTGCACCGGGATCGCGCCCATCAAGATCGCGCGGCGCCGCTGCGGCTCAGCGATCGTCGTAGCCTGCCGCCACGGAACAGCCGGCACACCGAGCGTCAACGCGAACCGGTGCAACTCGCCGGCGGTGTCCGCCCACAGCTGCGACCGCGTCGCCATAGTCGTGCTCTCCTGCGGCAGGTACTCGACGTAGACAGTCATGAGACGTAACCGCCGATCAGCTCGTTGGTGTACGCGGTTTCGGTGGCTGGTTCGGCGACCTCGTCGCGCAGCTCGGTCAATGCGTGCGCGAACTCGTCCTCATCAGCCGCGGTCACCAGCCGGTACACGGCCTCGGCGATGCGTTCCATCGCGCTCACTGGGTCTCCTTCGGGTCGTAGACGTGCTGAACAAGCCGGGGATCAACAGCCGGTGCTGCGGGTGGGCGTGGCAGCACCGCGCGGGCCAGCAACCCGCCCCGCATCGCTGGCCGGGCGGACGCGGTCATTGCAGGGTTCGTGTGGAGGTAGTGGTGGTGCGCTACCTCGCGGTAGTGCACGTGCCGGTGCACATGGCGATGCACCACCGTGCGGGTCTCGGCTGGCTGGTCGATCTCGACCTTCAGCCACAGACCACGCCGCGCGGCGATCACCAGGCACGCCAGGACGAACAGCACTGCCCCCACAAGCAGCAGTCCGATGACGGTCATCACGACACCTCCCGCCGGAGCCGCCGCACCGCACGACGCAGCCGCCACCGACGCAGCGGGTTCCGCGGCAGCGCAGCGAACCGGAACCCCGGGCCATCGCCTGGCGGCACACACGCCGACCACAGATCCGGCCGCCCGGTCGCTGGGATCGTCCTCATCACGCCGCCTCTCGCGTCGAAGCCGGAGCGGACGAATGTTGACGGATGCGGCGCTTACGCTCGGCGCGGCGTTCCCGCTCGCTCAGCCCGCCCCACACGCCGTAACGGGCAGCCGTGGGGTGCGCCAATGCCCACTCCCGGCACGCGTCCAGCAGCGGGCACGACCGGCACAGCCGCTTCGCCACCGCCGCATCGGCAAGGACACCCCTCTGCGGGAACCACACCTTGTTCCGGATCAGCCGTCGCGCACACCGCGGTCTCACCGCGCTGGTCCATCCAGCCCGGGCGGTCCCGCAACGCCACCAACGTCAACGGAGTCGCCGTCATGACCGGCCACCACCCCTCGCGGCCGACGCGCCGATCGCGGCGAACAACGCCGACAGCGCCAGACCCCCCGTCAGCACCGGAGACAGGCCAGCCCCGGTCACGGCCCCGATGACCGTCACGGCAACCAGCACCGCAGCGGCCGCCAGGCACGCCTTCAACACGCGCTCCTGAGTCACGCCGCCACCAGCGACTTCCCGGCCGCGCGGTGCAGGCGCCAAGCCGCAGCCACGTCGCCGGGAACTGGAACCTGCGTCAATTGGCATCTCACGTCCTTCTGATCGAACCCCAAGGCGGTCTTGCCTGCCCTCAATGCGGACTATAACGCCCTACTATGGGCGTGTTAGTCCTCCTGTCAAGGACTTAAGGGTCCGCGCAACAATGGAGCGGTGGACATGGGCGAAGTGATCCGGCAGCGCCGAGCTAACCTCGGCCTCTCTCAGGCAGCTCTCGCAGAGGCAGCGGGCGTAGACACGCGGCAAATCCGGCGCTACGAGGCTGGGGATCAGCAACCGTTACTGTCGGTTGCGATCGCGATCGCGGACGCTCTAGGCATCTCCGTGAGTGAGCTGGCGGGACGACCCGCGAACCGCGTCACCATCACCGGTGACTGGTGGGCGTCGTGGCAGACGTACCGCGACGGAGTGGAGAAAGTCGCCACGCAGCCGATTCACATGCGGCAAGAAGGCGACCTCGTGCACATCGCCGCAACCCGGCGTGGGCTTGGCCCTTCCGAGGGCGGCTACCTCTGGACCGGCGAACTCAAGTTCTGGGACAACGAGGTCCTTACCGGCTGGTACGCCGCCAACGACGGCTCGATCCGGTCCAAGGGCACGATGTATCTCGTGATGCATCCGCATGGCATACACATGTCCGGTCGCTGGGTCGGCCTCGGCTACGACGACAAGATCATGACCGGCTGGGCCAGTATGGGAAAGACCTCCGAGGATTCCGAAGCCACCATGACCGACCTCATCGCGCGAAACGGGGCCAGGACCGATGAGTGACCTCTGCGAAGTGGTGATCACCGCGCCGGACCCGGACTGGCTTCTAGCGTTCACACGCAAGCTCGTTGAACGACATCTCTGCTCGGCCGCACACAACTTCGCGCCGATCCAATCGGTGTACCGCTGGAACGACCAGGTCAACGAGCGCCAAGAGGGGCGGGCGTCGCTGCACACTCGCACTGAGCTTGTGGCCGACATCGTGCGACTGGCCGAGCAGGAGCATCCGTATCAGGTGCCGAGTATCAGCACACGGCCGATCAACGGCGGCAACCCGACCTACCTCCAATGGATCCGGGACGAGACCAAGCCCGCCTCACCGGATACGGCAACAGGAGGGTCGTCAACGGCGACATAGCGGCCAACCCTGGTTCGGGTGGTCATCCGACGCCTTCTTCTCTCACTTGGCGTAGGTACAGTCTGCCCTGCCGGAATTGCTACACCCACGCGACGACAACCAGTCCGGCAACAAGTCCTGACCCCTGCCCGACTTGCCGGACTTGCCGGACTGGCCGGACTGGCCGGACTGAGGTGAGCTTGACCAGTCCGGCAACAACCTCCAAGTCTTGCCGAACTGGCCGGACTTGCCGGACTTGCCGGACTGACATCGTTGCATCAGCACGTGGCAGCAGAGCTCCAAACCGCACGGCCCGGCTCTCCTCACGACGGGGCTAAAACAGTGGGATGGGATCGACCACCGCCATCCTGCGCGCCCGCGACCATGGTGTGCGTGAGATCGCGCGCCAGCTTCGCTTTTCGCCGTCGACGATCTCGCGGGAGCTGCGGCGCAACGCGGCGACCCGTGGCGG
>WHTA01000135.1 GCA_009379825.1 Streptosporangiales bacterium | reverse complement strand
CTGTGACCCGATCTACTGCACGCCCGCGTACGTTGAGATGGAAGCCGCCAATTGCTGGGTACAACTACGTCACCCTGAGAAGGCCATTCTGATCTTCGAGCAGGGGCTACGTGAATGGCCGACCGGCAGCCAAGAGCGTGACCGCGGACTGTGTCTCTCCCGCCTAGCTACAGCACACGCCATCTCCGGTGACCTCGACGCGGCTATGGAGACCGGGGTGCAAGCGGTGTCCGTTGTTACTCAGACTCGCTCCGGGCGCTTGTCGGAGGTTGTCCCGGTCTTCGTGGAAGTTGAGGTGGCGGTCCCCCGCCTGATGCCTGCCTTGCGGTAGGTGTTGGGCGTCCGCCAAGACGACCCGAAGGAGACAGGGGACCGCTGTGACCAAGACCTACCAGATGAACGAGCTCGACACGAGTGCGCTCGCCGTGCCGGAGCGGGTGAGCGTGGTGATGACCGAGGTCGCCGAGGACATGCGCGAGGGCCTGCTCGCGCTCGCCGTCGGCACCGGTCTGCGGGTGATGCAGGCGATGATGGACGCCGATGTGACCGCGGTGCTCGGCCGACGACGTGGCCGGGCTACTGGACGCGCTCGATGTGCGCCGCACCCATTTGCTGGGCCTGTCGATGGGCAGCATGATCGGGATGGAGTTCGCCCTGCGGCACCCCGACCGCCTCGACCGCCTGGTACTCGCCGGTCCTGCGGCGGGACCCGCTCGCAGCGTAATCGACCCAATCTCCACCTGGAACTGGGTCAAGGCCAACGACCAGGGCGGTGAGGTGTTCGGAGGGCAACAGTTCACCTGGCTGTTCTCCTCGACGTTCCTCCGCAACCAGCAGGCGGTGCAGGAGACGGCCGCCCTGCTCGCGAGCAACCCCAACCCCATCGGCCCCGAGGCCTACGAGCGCCAGGCTCGGGCCTACCTGCAGTTCGACGCCTCCGATCGGCTCGGCCGCATCAAGGCTCCCACCCTAGTCATCGTCGGCGAGCAGGATCTCCTGACACCGCCATGGGTCGCGCGCGAGGTGGCCGACGGGATCCCCGGAGCCCGGTTCGAGTTCGCTCCGGCGACGGTTCATCACACGTGCTACCACTGGAGCGCCCGGACGACTTCAACCAGCTGGTGGTGGACTTCTTGGCCGAGTGACGACGAGGACTCACGCCGTCAATGCTCTCCCCGCAAGCCGTACGTCCTACGGGACACCCGCCCAGAGGTTCCCGGACGACTCGCTTTCGGCGCGTGCGGCCCAGGTCCATTCCCAGAAGACCCGCCCGCAATAATGCCCGGTGTAGATAGCCTAAACGCTACAGTCATCGGATGGCCGGAATGCTCGTCGGGTACGCCCGCTGCTCGACCGACGCACAGGACCTCACCGCCCAGCGCAACGCGCTGACCGCGCTCGGTGTGAAGCCGGAGCGGATCTACGTCGACCACGGCCTGACCGGCACCAACCGAGCGCGGCCCGGCCTGCGGGAAGCACTCGCGGCGTGCCGATCAGGCGACACCCTCGTGGTCACCAAACTCGACCGGCTCGCCCGCTCCCTGACCGACGCCCGCAACATCGTCGAGGAACTGACCGAGGCCGACGTGAAACTCAACATCGGCGGCTCGGTCCACGACCCGACCGACCCGGTCGGCAGGCTGCTGTTCAACGTCCTCGGGATGATCGCTGAGTTCGAGTCGGACCTGATCAGCATGCGGACCAGGGAGGGCATGAAGGTCGCCAAGGCCAAGGGCCGACTGCGTGGCAAGCAGCCCAAGCTCAACCGCGCCCAGGAGGCTCACCTCGTCGAGCTCTGGCGAGCGGGAGAACACACCAGCGCCGAGCTCGCCGAACTGTTCTCCGTCGCACGCTCCACCGTGTACCGCGCCGTGCAGCGCGCCGGCCAGCCGAAGCCATCGCCAACTGGCCCCGCGTGAGCAGCGGTCCGCACTCGATTACGGAGCCGACGACCAAGACGCTCCTACCGCGCCAACCAGATCCTCCACCCCGCGTTGGGGCTGGTGACAGCACCGTTACCAACACCCCAACCTCCCCGAACGCGACCACCTCACGCGACAGGTCGCACGGCTCAACGCGCAGCTGCGCCGCTGAGCGGCGGGCGGCAGGCATACACCGACCCGATAGAGGTGGGAACCGATCTTCAACATCCTGGCCACCTTCGCGGGATTCGAAGTCGACCTGCTGCGCATGCGCACCCGCGAAGGTTGGCCGTCGCCGCGCCCTGCAACGAATCACCTTGATCCAGGGCCGGACGACAGCACTCGATACTCTGCGGCTCGGGACGGCTTCAGGAGTCCAGGCCCGGTAGGGCCGGCGGCCTCGGCGGGCGGGGCGCCAGCCGGGTGCGGGTGTGGCCGGGGAACGGTTGGTGGTCCGGCCGGCAGACCGCACCGTCGCGTAGTGGGGTGCCGTCGACCAGGTAGGTGGCGACCCGGCGGTCGGCGCAGCGGCTCTGGCCGACGATGGTGTGGCCCCAGCCGTCCAGGGTCAGCATGCGGCCGTTCGGGAAGGCGTCGGTGTACGGGCGCGTCGCGGCGTACGGCGTCGCGGGGTCGAACCTGGTGCCGATCACCAGCACCGGCTCGTCGACCTGCTGCTGCCACGGGCCGTGGTACGCGTCCTCGTCCTCGATGCCGAGGCCTGCGCACTGCACACCGACCCAGGCACGGAACCGGCCGAAGTGCGGCGCGGAGGTGTCCTCGACGTCGGCGAGTGCCGGGTACAGCGGCGCCGGCATCGGGTGCCCGGTGTCGACGCACAGGCTGGCGAGCGCGCCTCCTACGGACGGGTAGTCGGCGCCGCGCCGGTGCGGCGCAGCAGCCGTGAGGCGCTCGACGGTCTGCCGGGTCGCTGCCTGGTCGCCGGATCCGGTGGCCAGGTTCGCCAGCGTCGCCGCCAGCTCCGGCCACCCTGCCGGGTCGTACATCCCGAAGAACACCAGCTGCACCGCGGTCGCGTACGTCACCCGCAGCGGGCCGTCCGGGCCCTCGATGGTGACCGGGTCGGTCCGCAGCCGCGCGAAGGTACGTTCCATCACCTGCCGTGGGTCGCCGAGCCCCGCCAGCGCGCAGCCGGACGGGCCGGCGGCCCGGCAGAGGCGCAGGAACTCGCCGTAGGTAGCGGCGCCACCGCCGCCCTGGCCAAGCCTGGCGCCCACCGACCTGGGATCGCCGTCGCTGCCGGAGTACGCGCGCGGGTCGACCGTCCCGTCGAGCACGAGCGCCCGCACCCGGCCGGGGAACAGCCGCGCGTATGTGGCGCCGAGATAGGTGCCGTACGAGTAGCCGACGTAGCTCAACTCGTCGTCGCCCACCGCCTGGCGCAGCAGGTCCATGTCGCGCGCGACGTTAGCCGTCGACGAGTGCGCGAACCGCTCTCCCGATGTTCGGGCGCAGCTCGTCGCCAACCGCCTGTTGTCGTCGACGTACGCACGTTCCTCGCGTGCGCCGACAGGGAACGCGGGCATCCCGGCCAGCGCCTCGTTCTCCTCCTGCTGGCTGGCGAAGCACGTCGCCGGGTCGGACGCGCCGACCGCGCGGGGGTCGAAACCGAGGATGTCGAACCGCTCCCGCGCCTTCGCCGAGTACGCCCGCTTCGCGTTCTGCTGCACGAAGTCGACGCCGGAGCCGCCTGGCCCGCCCGGGTTGGTGAACAGCGTGCCGATCCGGTTCTCCCGGTCGGTCGCAGGCAGCCGGGTGAGGGCGATCGACGTGGTCGCGCCGTGCGGCCGGTCGTAGTCGGTTGGCACCTCCGCGACGGCGCACTGGAAGCCCGCCAGGCCCTCGCCGCAGCCCCGCCAGTCCAGCTCTGGCACCGGCGCCACGACCTGCCGCGGCTGATCGGCCGGCGCCGCCACCGCCTGGCCGGCCGTTGCCGCGAGCATGCCAAGCCCGGACACGACCGCGACCACCCCACGCAGCACCCTGGCACGTCCAAGCAAACCCACACCTGCCCCTCGGTCGGTCGGACGACAGTACTGGGTTCAGCCTCGGGCAGCGGAAGCGAGCCGGGTAGTGCCAGCGATAAGCGCCGCGGGATGCGTTCCGCGGCGCCCGCGGATGACATCTGTCACCGCGGCGGGAGGGTTCAGTTCGTGGAGTGGCCGCTGGTCACGCGGTACGCGTCGTAGACGCCCTGCACCTGGCGGACGTCCGCGAGCAGGTGGCCGAGGTGCTTCGGGTCGGCCATCTCGAAGGTGAACTTGCTGATCGCCACCCGGTCGCGCGTGGTCGACACCGACGCGGAAAGGATGTTTATGTGCTGGTCGGAGAGGAGCTTGGTGATGTCCGACAGCAGCCGGGTGCGGTCGAGCGCCTCGACCTGGATCGCGACGAGGAAGACGGAGTGCTGGCCGGGCGCCCACTCGACCTCCACCAGCCGCTCGGTCTGGCTGGACAGGTTCTCGATGTTCGTGCAGTCCTTGCGGTGCACGGAGACGCCGTTGCCGCGGGTGACGAAGCCGATGATCTCGTCGCCAGGCACCGGCGTGCAGCACTTCGCCAGCTTCGCCCAGATGTCGCTCTCGCCCTTGACAACCACGCCGGGGTCGCCGCTGCGCAGCTTCCTTGCCGGCCTGGTCGGCACCGCGGTCTCGACGACGTCGTCGCTTGCGCCCTCCACACCGCCGACCGACTGCACCAGCCGCTGCACGATCGACTGCGCGGACGTGTGCCCCTCGCCGATCGCCGCGTAGAGCGCGGAGATGTCCGTGTAGCGGAGCTCCTGGACGATGCCGAGCAGCAGGTCGCCGGAGAGGATCCGCTGCAGCGGCAGCCCCTGCTTCCTGATCGCGCGGGCCAGCGAGGCCTTGCCCCGGTCGACGGCCTCCTCGCGGCGCTCCTTGGAGAACCACTGCCTGATCTTGTTCCTGGCCCTTGCGCTCTTCACGAACGTCAGCCAGTCGCGGCTCGGTCCCGCGGTCTGCGCCTTGGACGTGAACACCTCGACCACGTCGCCGTTGTCCAGGGTGCTGTCGAGCGGCACCAGCTGACCGTTCACCCGGGCCCCGATACAGCGGTACCCGACCTCGGTGTGCACGGCGAACGCGAAATCGACAGGCGTGGCGCCCTGCGGGAACGACAGCACGTCGCCCTTCGGTGTGAAGACGTACACCTCGCCGGAGTTGATCTCGAACCGCAGGCTGTCGAGGAACTCGCCCGGGTCGCTGGTCTCCTTCTGCCAGTCGACGAGCTGCTGCAGCCAGTCGAAGTCGCCGTCGGACCTGCCGTTGCTCGAGTTGACGGCCTTGTCCGGCTCCTCCTTGTACTTCCAGTGCGCGGCGATGCCGTACTCGGCACGGCGGTGCATCGCCCAGGTGCGGATCTGCAGCTCGACCGGCTTGCCCTCGGGACCGATCACCGTGGTGTGCAGTGACTGGTACATGTTGAACTTCGGCATCGCGATGAAGTCTTTGAACCGGCCAGGCACCGGGTTCCAGCGCGCGTGTACGGCGCCGAGCACCGCGTAGCAGTCGCGGACGGTCTCGACCAGCACCCGGGTGCCGACCAGGTCGTAGATGTCCGCGAAGTCGCGGCCGCGGACGATCATCTTCTGGTAGATCGAGTAGTAGTGCTTCGGCCGCCCGGTGACCGTCGCCTTGATCTTCGCCGACCGGAGGTCGTCCTGCACCTGGTCGACGACCTTCGTCAGGTACTCGTCGCGGCGGGGCGCTCGCTCCCCCACCAGCCGCACGATTTCGTCGTACCGCTTCGGGTACAGGGTGGCGAAGGAGAGGTCCTCGAGCTCCCACTTGATGGTGTTCATGCCCAGCCGGTGTGCCAGCGGCGCGTAGATCTCCAGCGTCTGCTTCGCCTTGCGGTGCTGCTTGTGCAGCGGCAGCGAGCCCAGCGTGCGCATGTTGTGCAGCCGGTCGGCCAGCTTGATGATCAGCACCCGCGGGTCGCGGGCCATCGCGATGATCATCTTCCGCAGCGTTTCCGCCTCGGCGGCGGCCTGCCCGTACTTGACCTTGTCCAGCTTGGTGACGCCGTCGACGAGCAGCGCGACCTCGTCGCCGAAGTCCTTCTTCAGCTGGTCGAGCGTGCACTCGGTGTCTTCCACCGTGTCGTGCAGCAGCGACGCCACCAGGGTGGGTGTGGTCATGCCGAGCTCGGCGAGGATGGTGGTCACGGCGAGCGGGTGGGTGATGTACGGCTCGCCGCTCTTCCTCCGCTGCTTGCGGTGGTAGTACGCGGCGACCTCGTACGCCTTCTCGATGGTGCGGGTGTCGGCGTTCCTGTGGTTCGCGCGGACGATCCTGATCAGCGGCTCGAGCACCGGGTTGCTGCCGCTGCCGCTGCCGCGCTGCACCGCCAGCCGCGCCAGCCGACGCAGCGTGGACCGCTGGTGGACCGGCGCCTCCGGGTGCAGCGCCTCAGGCTCGGTGACCTGGGGTGCGGTGCCGTTCTCCGCCGGCGCCGTGCCGTTGCTCGCGGTGCCGGCGGTCTCCTCGACGGCGGCGTCAGCCGGTTCGGCCGCCGGCGCCGCGGCAGCCTCGTCGGGCGCGCCTAGCGCGCCCCGGGGTACGCCACCATCGGCCACGCGACCCCCTCCTGTCGGCGAACTGCTCACCTCAAGTCTACTGGCCGGTCACTCGCTGGCGAGTCCCCCACGCTCGGCGGCGCCGCTCAGACGGTCACCAGGGCACGGAACGGGGCCTCGCCGAGGCGCTCGCGGCCGTCCAGGAAGGACAGCTCGAGCAGGCAGGCCACGCCGATGAGCACCCCACCGACCCGCTGCACCAGGTCGACGGTGGCGCGCGCCGTGCCACCGGTCGCGAGCACGTCGTCCACGACCAACACCCGGTCACCTGGGCCGATGCCGTCGGTGTGCACCTCGACCGTGGCCTCGCCGTACTCCAGCGCGTACGACTCCGCAAGCGTCTCGCTTGGCAGCTTGCCCTCCTTGCGGACCGGGACGAACCCGGCACCGATCCGGTACGCGACCGGGGCGCCGAGGATGAAGCCGCGGGCCTCCACCCCCACCACCTTGTCGACCACCGAGCCCGGGTAGGCGTCGGCGAGCGTGTCCACCGTCGCGGTGAACGCCTTCGGGTCGGCCAGCAGCGGCGTGATGTCCTTGAAGATCACGCCGGGCTTCGGGTAGTCGGGGATGTCGCGTACCCGGGCCGCGATCAGCTCACGTACGTCCGCTGGGTCCATCGACCGTCCTCACCGTGTTCGACTCTCGGGGCTGCGGCGGCGGTCCGCGTCAACGCGGCCGGCCGCCGTCATTGTCTCGTCCGTGTCGGTGGTCGTCGCGGGCCCGTGCCTGCCGGCCGGTGCGCGGCGCCCGCACGCTGGCAGCGTCCAGGTCGAGCGCTACCCGTTCGAGCCCCTGTCTGGGCAGCCTCCGCAGCAGGGCCAGCTGCCGGTGCTCGGCTCCCATGGCCGGCACGCTCAGCGGGTCGGCCTCCCGCCGCTCGTTCTGCACCGCCCGTCTGCCGGTGGCCTTCCCCACCGCGCCGGCCGCGAGGCCGGCGGCTGTCAGCCCGGCGGCCTCCAGTGGGGACATGCTCAGGGCGTACGCCGGCGGCAGGGCGGTGGCCACCACCGCGTACGGCGTCGCAGACCTGGTGAACCGGTCGGTGACCCGGTGGGTCATCGACCAGCTGGCCCGGTCGCGCCGGCCAGCGCCGCCCCCGAACAGCTCCCTGCTGGCCTGCTCCTGCCGTTCCTGCTGCAGCTGTCCCACCCCGCGACCGTCGGCCACGTCGGCGAGCACCCGCGTCCGCAGGTCGGGCGTGGACATCGCCTGCACCTGCCGGGCGACGACGGGGAACTCCTGTCGGTCCGCGGCCCGCAGTGCCTGCGTCTCGGCGAACCGGCCGCGGATGTGCCTGCCGCCGCCCCACGCGGCGCCGAACACCAGCGTGCCGGCCCAGTGCTGCGGGCTGAGGTCGTGCATGGTCGCGAGCACTACGAGCGGCGTGCCCGCCACGCCGGTCCCCCGAGCGATCCGGCCGAGCTTACCCGGGGTTCCGCAGTTGATAGGCACACGACCTCGCCGAATCTGACGGCTGACCTGCGGGAACGCGGGTAGGGCTGGCGAGGGTGCGTGTGCCTACGCCCTCGTTCGCTGGTTGTGGCGGTGTTTGTCCTGTTCAGGAGG
>WHTA01000134.1 GCA_009379825.1 Streptosporangiales bacterium | reverse complement strand
TACGAGAGGACCGGGACGGACGAACCTCTAGTGTGCCAGTTGTTCTGCCAAGAGCACGGCTGGTTAGCTACGTTCGGGAGTGATAACCGCTGAAAGCATCTAAGCGGGAAGCATGCTTCAAGATGAGGTTTCCCACTGGGTCAACCAGGTAAGGCCCCCAGCTAGAACACTGGGTTGATAGGCCGGATGTGTAAGCACAGCAATGTGTTTAGCTGACCGGTACTAATAGGCCGAGGACTTGGCACAAAGAAGCTACGCGTCCACTGTGCGGTTCCCGAGATGTGGTCGGGAACTAGCCCACATACATCTCCATAGAGTTACGGCGGTCATAGCGAAGGGGAAACGCCCGGTCCCATTCCGAACCCGGAAGCTAAGCCCTTCAGCGCCGATGGTACTGCGCGGGAGACTGCGTGGGAGAGTAGGTCGCCGCCGTGCATACTTCTATACGAGGGCCACTCCGACCGGAGTGGCCCTCGTTGTGTTTACAGTGCTATTCGGGAGTGTTCAATGGCGGGTGAGAAGGACCGGCGCGGCCGGCCGGGCGGGCGCAAGCCCACCACCGGAGGCGGCCGCCGGCCGTCCAGCAGCGGCGGACCACCCAGCCGCGGCGGCGCCAGCGGTAGCCGCAAGGGCGGACCCGCCGCAAGCGGCGGCACACGAGGCACCCCGAACGGTGGCGGTCGCCCAACCACCCCCGGCGGCCCCGCGAAGGGCCCGGCCCGCGGTGCAGGTGGCCCACGCCGTTCAGACAGCGGCGGCCCCGCGAAGGGCCCGGCCCGCGGTGCAGGTGGCCCACGCCGTTCAGACAGCGGCGGCCCCGCGAAGGGCCCGGCCCGCGGTGCAGGTGGCCCACGCCGTTCAGACAGCAGCGGCAGCCGCCCTGGTGCCTCCGCCCGCGGCGCCGGTGGCCCAGGTCGCTCGGACAGCGGCGGTGGCCCCCCGAAGGGTCCGGGTCGTGGCCCTGGTGGCCCGCGCCGCACAGACACCGGTGGTGGCCCCCCGAAGAGTTCCGGCCGGGGCGCCGGTGGCCCACGTCGCTCGGACAGCGGCGGTGGCCCCCCGAAGGGTCCGGGTCGCGGCCCTGGTGGCCCGCGCCGCACAGACACCGGTGGTGGCCCCCCGAAGAGTTCCGGCCGGGGCGCCGGTGGCCCACGTCGCTCGGACAGCAGCGGTGGCCCTCGGAGCGGGTCGGCGCGCGGTCCCGGCGGCGGTGGTCGCCCGAGTGGTACCGGTGGTAGCGCCGGCGACCGCACGGGCGGCGGTCCGAGCGCTGGCGGGCGGAAGCCGACGACCGGAGGCGATTGCCGGCCGTCCACCGGTGGCGGCCCACGTACCGGCGCCCAGAGGGGCGGCGCGGGCAGCGGTAGCTCGAGCAGCGGTGGTCGCCGGCCGTCAGGTGGCGGAGCACCGGGCGCTTCCGGCAGGGGCGGCGGGCCCCGTCGCTCGGATGGCGCGGCGAGCGGCCCGGGCAAGTACCGCAAGGCAGGCGACAGCAGGCAGCAGTCGGGCGGGGGCCCACGGCGCCCGGCCGCGACGGGGCGCGGTCCAGGCGGCCGGGACGGCGGCCCGCGTGAACGGCGGGGTTACGGTGACCGGCCGGAGTCGGTCCGGGGACCGTCGGCGCACGGCGGCGGCGACGACCCGCAGCTGCCGGACGGCCTCGAGCTCACCGAGCTCAGCCGTGAGGTGCGCCGTGAGCTGCGCGCACTGCCGCGCGATCTCGCCGAGCGGGTGGGCAACCACCTGGCCGCGGCCGAGATGCTCGTGGCCGACGACCCTGCACTGGCCTACGAGCACGCGCAGGCAGCCGTCCGCCGCGGCGGACGGCTGGCGGTCGTACGGGAGATCTGCGGCGTCACCGCGTACGCCGCCGGCCGCTGGCACGACGCCGCCAGGGAGCTGCGGGCGGCCCGGCGGCTCGGCACCCCCACCGAGCTCCTGCCGCTGATCGCGGACTGCGAGCGCGGCATGGGCCGGCCAGAACGCGCACTCACGCTGGCCGAGTCCACGGAGGCGGCGCGGCTGGACGACACTGCCAGGATCGAGATGCTTATCGTCGCCGCGGGTGCCCGCCGGGACATGGGCCAGCGGGACGCCGCGGTCGTCATGCTGCAGGTGCCCGAGCTGAAGGCGCGGACGAAGGCGCCCTGGCAGGTGCGGTTGCGGTACGCGTACGCGGATGCGCTGGCCGCGGCCGGGCGGCAGGACGAGGCGGCGTCGTGGTTCGAACGCGTCGCCCAGCAGGACAACGCGGGGGAGACCGACGCCGAAGATCGGTGGGCGGACCTCACCGGCCAGCAGCGCCGGAGTCGTCGTCCCGCCGCGCCCGACGACGAGGGCGACGGCATCATCGACCTCGGCTGAGCGACAGCGCAGCGTGCGTTGTCCACAGCTGCGCTCGCGTACCCGCACCGACGGACCGACACGCCGCACCATGGTGTCTCCCACGGAGAGGAGACGGCATGAGTCCACAGCAGGCGGCGCCGGCGACGGCGGAGGAGCCGAACGTCGTGCGGTTGCGCGGCCGGCTGGCCGCGGTGGCCGAGGTGCGGGAACTGCCCAGCGGCGACGAGATCGTGACCTGGCGGGTGATCGTGCCGCGCGCGAGCGGCGACATGCGGGCCCGCCGGGACGGCCGGCGCGGCGTCAGCATCGACACGTTGGACTGCTCCACCTGGCGGACGGGCGTCCGTAGGCAGATGCTCAGCTGGCAACCGGACGACCTGATCGAGGTGGAAGGCGCGCTGCAGCGCCGCTACTACCGCCAGGCAGGCAACCTGGTGAGCCGCCACGAGGTCGTAGTACGCCGCGTACGCAGGATAGGCCGCAGCGGCTAGCTCGCTAGCCTGCGGGGAGGGACCGCTCGTCCATAGGTGAGCATGATCACCTATGTCTTCAAGGTCCTGACCCGCGTGAGGTGGAGCGACACGGGTGGCGCGTCGGCTGGAAACAGTCGGCGGCCCCGGACGAGGGTGAACGGGAAGATCGAGAGCTTGTAGGTGTCGATCAGGTTGTGGTCGATGAGGGTGCGCACGAGGGTTGCGCTTCCGTACAGCACGACATCCTTGCCGGGCTCCTGCTTGAGCGCGGAGACTCGTTCGGCGATGTCACCGTCGATGACGGTCGCATTCCAATCCAGCCGGCCGGTCAAGGTGGTGGATGCGACCAGCTTCGGCATCTGGTTGATCAGCTGGAGGTACTCCCCGCTGGCGCCGGACCACGCTTGGAACAGTCGTTCGTAGGTCACCCGCCCGCAGAGGAACGTGTCACACCCCATCAGCTGCTCGATCGAGTCGGCGACGGCTTCGTCGTCGAAGTAGCCAGCAGCCCAGCCACCTTCGGCAGTCTCGCCGAACCCGCCCGGGTCCTGCATGACTCCGTCGAGCGTCACCAGTGCCGCCGCGTGCAGCCTCCTCATCGGGCGTCCTCCGTGTGCATTGGTGGCAGGCTGAATCGAGCCACCAGCGCCGCGGTCGTCGCGCCGGTAGGACACAGCGGCAGGCTGGCCGTTGGCGAAGGTCGGCACGAGCAACCAGTCGCCCGCCTTACCAACCGCCTGCGCCAGCACTGGCAGGCAGGCGGCTCGCCCGGAGAACCACGCCGTCGACGGGGGAATCTCCAAGCTGGCATCGGCCGTCGGCAGCCGCGTGAAGGCTGTGGCATCCGCGGACTCGAACGCGGTGATGAACGCGTCCAACAGCACACGCTCTTCGCGGGTGGTCGGGCCGGCACGTGCTTCGGCGGCGGGGCGAGCTCGTCAAGGCGCGCCCTGGCTCGCTGCAAGGAACTCTTGACCGCCGGCGTGGTGGTATCCAGCATCTGCGCCACCTCGCGGGCGCTGAACCCAGCGCCTCGCGCAGCAAGAAGACCGCACGCTGTGACGGCGGCAGGTGCTGCAGGCAGGCAATCAGGGCCAGTCGTAGGCTGTCACGATCGACGGCCACCTCGGCGGGATCCTCCGGCGCCGGCGCAACGAGGGCGTCGGGGATCGGCTGCACCCAACGGACGTCGTCGCGCGCGGCGCCGAGACCGGACGGCAGCACGCGACGGTCATGCCGCCGTAGCGCCGACAGACACGCGTTGGTGGCGATCCGGTACAGCCAGGTGCGAATCGACGAACGGCGTTCGAAGTCGTCATAGGCGCGCCACGCGTTGAGATACGTCTCCCGTACCAGATCCTCGGCTTCGTCCACGGAGCCGAGTAGCCGGTAACAGTGGGCCAGCACCTCTTTGCGATGAGGCTCGGTCAAGGCAGCGAACTCAGCGGCCGGGTCGATGTCCACCCGTGCCATGGTGCCTTCCTCGTCATCAGCGGCATCGTTCACGACATGTAGACGCGTGGGCCGCGAAAAGGAGTCGGCTACGGCGCGGCGAGCGAGCGCATGACGAGGCCGCCGAGGGGTTTCGGGCCGAAGGAGGTGGACTTGCGCGGCATCCGGTCGCCGGCGGCGGCGATGGCGTGCACGGCGGTGACTGACGGCGGGTTGAGCAGGAACGCCGTGCCGCTGGTCTGGGTGGCCAGGGTGACCGCCTCGGTCGCGCTGTGCGGGAAGCGCAGCTGTTCGTCGGGGATCCGCAGTGCGTCCGCGAGCCAGCGCTGCAGTGCGGTGACGTCGAGCTCTCGCCAGGTCGCGCAGTGCTGGGTGTCCGCCGGGTCGGCCGGCAGTGTGACGAGCCGGTAGCGGCCGTCGCCGGCCATTACCACCGGGTGGCCGGTGCCGTCGCGGCGGTGGGCGTACGCGAGCGCCGGTTCGAGGTGTTCGCCGAGGTCGATAACGGCTACGCCGGGCGGGACGGTGGCCAGCACGGAGCTTGGCGGTGTCCCGGCCGCGACGCGGTGGATCGGTTGCAGCGCCGGCGGGTAGCTGTCGGAGTCCACTACGAACGCCAGGCCGAAGTCCCACGGGCCCGCGCCACGTCCGTCGGCGTGCCGCGCCGCCTGCAGCTGCCGGTACGCGGTGTACCGGTGGTGGCCGTCGGCGATGAGCGCCTGCTGGTCGCGCAGCGCCGACGCGACCGTCGCGAGCGCATCCTGGTCGGTGATCGCCCACAGCCGGTACGTGGTCTCGCCGGCATCGACGTCCACCAGCGGCGCGGCCGCAGTGGCGCGCGCGACGACCTCGCCCGCGCCGCCGAACCCGGGGACGACGAGGAAGATCGGCTCCAGGTTCGCGTCGGTGGCCTGCATCTGGGCGAGCCGGTCGGCGACCGGGCCCGGGTGTACGTCCTCGTGCGGCAGGATCACCCGCTCCTCGGGTGCACGCAGCCCGACGGCGCCGACGAGCCCGAATTGCCTGTGCTCGCCGTGCCGCGCCTCGTAGACGTACAGCGCGGGCGCCGCGTCCCTACGGAGCACGCCATCCACCTGCCACTGCCGCCAGCGCGCACCCGCGCCCGCGTACCGCTGCTCAGGCGGGGCGGTCGCCGCCGCGAGGGTGAGGTGGACCAGGTTGTGCGGCTCGCTGGCGGCCAGCCGTTCCGCCTCGGCGGAGCCGATGACGTCGTACGGCGGACAGGTCACGGCGGCGAGGTCCAGCCCGCTCGGGTCGTAACGGATGCCGCGGAACGACTGGAGGACGAGACCGGCGCCGGCGCCCACGGGGTCTGACACCCCCGCATACTACGGACCTCCGGGGCTGGACCGGGCCCGGCCACTTTGACATGAACTACATTGCACAATGGATTGACATACAGAAACATGCGTCTGTATACATTGCTGCATGAGTGCCGTCGACGAGGTCGTAGAGCAGCTGCGTGCGGCGATCCTGTCCAACACGCTGGCGCCGGGCACCCGGCTCACCCAGGTGGAGCTGGCCAGCCAGTTCGGTGTGAGTCGCATCCCCGTACGCGACGCGCTCGCGGAGCTCGCCAGCGAGGGCCTGGTCACGCTGTCCGGCCGCAGCGGCGCCGTCGTCGCCGGCCTGTCGCTCGACGACCTGCAGGAGCTGTACGAGATGCGGGGCCTGGTCGAGCCGTTCGCCAGCCGGCTGGCGGTGCCGAACGTCGGGCGGGCACAGCTGCTGCGGATGCACGAGTGCATGCGGCGGATGGACCAGGCCGACGACCGGCGCACCTGGCTCGCGGCCAACGCGGAGTTCCACGCGCAGGTGTACCGGCAGTCCGGCCGGCCGCGGATGATCACCACCATCGAGACGCTGCGCAAGCAGACCGACCGCTACATCTGGCTGCACCTGGAGAAGCTCGAAGCGGTGCAGCACTGCCGCGAGGAGCACCAGGAGATCCTGGAGGCCGCGCAGCGGCAGGACGCCGAAGGCGTCGAGCGGGCGACCAGGGCGCACCTGGCGACCTCCCACGACATGATCCTCCAGCAGCTGCTGGAGAAGGAGCTGTCCGACTCCGAGTACGACGGTTGGCAGTCCGCGCCTGACGACCTCGGCGTGGCCAGACGTAGCGGCACCGACGCGGTCGGCCCGGAGTAGGAAACCGATGCAGACCACCTCGCAGCAGGGACAAGACACGACCGAGCGCGGGTTGCTCATCGGCGGTGACGAGGTTCCCGCGGTGTCCGGCGAGACGTTGCCGGTGCTCGACCCGACCGCGGGCAAGGAGATCGCGCGGGTCGCGGCAGCGGGTGCCGACGATGTCGACCGCGCGGTGCAGGTGGCTGCGCGCACCTTCGACAGCGGCGTGTGGAGCAGGTGCTCGATCGCCGAACGCGCGCGTGTGCTCAACCGGTTCGCGGACAACATCGAGCAGGAGATCGAGCGGCTCTACCAGCTGGAGACGCTCTACAACGGGCGGCCGATCACCGAGACGCGGGCGCAGATCTCCCGGCTGCCGGAGTGGTACCGCTACAACGCGGCGCTGCTGCTCGCCGACCGCAGCTCGGTCGTGCCGATGCCCGGGCCGTACCACTCGTACACGAAACGCTTCCCGCTCGGCGTCGTCGGCATCCTGTCGTCGTTCAACCACCCGTTGATGATCGGCTCGAAGAGCCTGGCGCCTGCGCTCGCCGCGGGCAACAGCGTGGTGCTGAAGCCGTCCGAGCTGACGCCGATGACGAGCATCGTGCTCGGCGAGCTCGCGCTGCAGTCCGGCCTGCCGCCGGGTGTGCTGAACGTCGTGCAGGGCGAGGGTGCGGTCGCGGGTGCGGCGCTGGCGGCCCATCCGGGCGTCGCGAAGATCACCTTCACCGGCGGTACGGCCGCCGGACGGGCGGTGGCGACCGCGGCAGCGGGCCGGTTCGCGAAGCACACGGTCGAGCTCGGCGGCAAGAGCCCGGTGCTGGTGTTCGGGGACTCGCCGGTCGAGGAGGCCGCGCGCGGCGTCGCGTTCGGCGGCTTCATCGGCGCCGGCCAGACGTGCATCGCCGGCACCAGGGTGCTCGTGGAGACGGGCGTGCACGACGAGTTCGTGGACGCGCTCGTGCAGGTGGCCGAGCAGATCAGGATCGGCGACCCGGCCCTGCCGGAGACGCAGCTGGGGCCGGTGATCTCCGCGCAGGCCAGGGAGAAGATCACCGGCTACGTCGAGCTCGGACTGGCCGAGGGCGCAGAGCTGGCCGCCGGTGGCGACACCCCGGACGTGCCCGGCTGTCCGGACGGCTTCTTCGTCCGTCCCACCGTCCTGACGAAGGCGACCAACGACATGCGCGTCGCGCGGGAGGAGATCTTCGGCCCGGTGCTCGTCGTGATCGAGGTGGCCGACGAGGCCGACGCGGTCGCGCAGGCGAACGACTCGCCGTACGGCCTCGGCTCGGCGATCTGGACGAGGGACGTGGCCCGGGCACACCGGGTAGCGGAGGCGCTCGACCAGGGCATCGTCTGGGTGAACGACCACCACCGGTTGGACCCGGCGTCGCCGTGGGGCGGGCTGCGCGACAGCGGTTCCGGCAAGGAAGGCGGCTGGGAGTCGTTCCACGACTTCAGCCATCTCAAGTCGGTGACCGTCCGCACGGCGGCGGACGGTGTCGACTGGTACGGGGATCGTGGCGTCGAACGGTTGAACTGAACGCTCGTCGAGGGAAAGGCGGCACGGTCAATGGTGACCGGACTGGAGATCGAGCAGCGCGACGGTGTTGTTCACGCGGTGATCGACATCGGCCAGGAGAACGCCTTGACCGGCGAGATCTGTGCCGCGCTCACGACGTACCTGAACGATCCGCCGGCGGACGCGCACGTGCTCGTCCTCGGTGCCCGCGGCCCGGCGTTCTGTCTCGGTCGGCAGCGGCAGGCACAGACCCCTGCGGACCTGCGTACGGAGGTACGTCGGTTGGTCGACCTGAATGCGGCACTGCCGACGAGCAGGTTGCTCGCAGCGGAAAAGCTGATCATCGGTTCGATGAGGTTGTCCCGGCGGTCGTAGAACTTGAAGGTGGCGGTCCCCCGCCTGAGGCCTGCCGAGTGGTAGGTCCTCTGGTGAACCGCCAAGTACACCGAAGAAGGAAGGGGACCGCTGTGAGCAAGACCTACCAGAAGAAGG
>WHTA01000133.1 GCA_009379825.1 Streptosporangiales bacterium | reverse complement strand
CACGTGATCGTCGACCACCACATACAGTGCTGTCAGGAGGGTGTTCAGTTCTTTGGTCACACATCGATCTTGAACACCCTCCGCCCCACGTCTCCGCAGCCGCGCCGACCACACCCTTCAAGGAATCACTCATCTAGGCCCACGGCCCACCGCCCGCGATGCGTGCGGCCCACCACGGCTCGACGCCGGGCACTCTGTCCGGCCACTACGCCTGCACGCCTGGTGCGCCGGCTGCCGCCGCGGGTCAGGATGTGGGGGTGGTTTGGGGGAGGCGGTACCTGTTGCCGGCTAGGGGTTCGACCAGGCCGTCGGCTACCAGGCTGTCCAGGGCTCTCGCGCGCTGCACCTGGTCGTCCCAGGCGGTGGCTAGGCGGCGGGCGGTCACCGGGCCGGTGGCGTCGCGCAGTACCGCGAGCAGCCGGCCTCTGGCCTGCCGGTCGGTGCCGTCGTAGCGCTGGACGCGCCGGGGGCGGTCGGTCGCCGGGTAGCCGGCGCGGCGCCAGGCGCACTCGGTACGTACGGGGCAGCGCTCGCACGACGGGGACCGTGCGGTGCACACCAGCGCGCCAAGCTCCATCGACGCCACCGCCCAGGTCGCCGCCGCGGGGCCGTCCGCGGGCAGCAGGTCGGTCGCCAGCCGGCGCTCCGCCGCGGACGGGCTGGTGGCCGGGAACTGCTCACCGGTCACGACGCGGGTCAGCACCCGCCGGACGTTCGTGTCGAGCACCACGTGCCTGCGCCGGTACGCGAACGAGGCCACCGCCGCGGCCGTGTAGTCGCCGATGCCTGGCAACGCGACCAGGTCGTCGTAGTCGGCGGGTACGTCGCCGCCGTGTCGCTCCACGATCGCGCACGCGGCGGCGTGCAGCCGCAGCGCGCGCCGCGGGTAGCCCAGCCGGCCCCACGCGCGCACCGCCGCGGCCGGCTCCTCGGCGGCGAGGTCCGCCGGTGTCGGCCACCGCGCCACCCACTCCTCGTACGCCGGCAGCACCCGGTTCACCGGCGTCTGCTGGAGCATGATCTCGCTGATCAGCACCGCCCACGGGGACGCGTCCGCACGGCGCCAGGGCAGGTCACGCGCGTGCTCCGCGTACCACCTGGTGACCGCCGCCACCACGGCGGCCGTGTCGTTGTGCTGTGGGTCCATGCTGTGCACATCGTGGCACGGCACCCGGAACCGGCTGCCGCCGATGCCGCGCTGTGGCAGGCTTGCCTGCTGTACGGGCACCGGTGGAAATCCGGTGCCCTCGGCGTGCCGTCGCGGCGTTCGGCCGGCGCGCGTCTATCGTCGATTGCGTGGACACGCTGCGTAATCCCACTGGGCCGTTGCCCACGGGTACCTACTGGCGGCGGCGGCTCATCGTGCTGGCAGTGCTGTTGGCCGTCGTCGGTGGTGTGGTGTGGGCGTGTACCCGGAACTCGGACGCCGGTCAGAAGCCGGTGAGCGCCGCGAGCAGCTCGAGCGCGCTGCCGACCGTGCCGTCGGAGACGGCGACGCCGACCGTCACCGAGACCCCCGGCGCCAGCGGGTCGAGCAGCGGCACGCCCACCGCGTCCGGCTCGAAGAGCGGCTCCGCGTCGCCGTCGGTCAGCAAGCGCGGCGGCAAGACGATCTGCCCGACCGACGACGTACGGGTCAGCGTCCGCAGCGACCAGAAGTTCTACGCGGCCAACGAAGACCCGAAGTTCACCGTCATCATCGTGAACCTGCGCAAGTCCACGTGCTACATCGACATGGGCAAGGAAGCTGCGTACCTCAAGGTGATCTCCGGCAAGGACCGGGTGTGGTCGAACGTCGACTGCTCCAGGCGCAAGGCCGAGGACCTGCGCAAGTTCGCCAGCGGTGACGTATACACGTCCACCGTCACCTGGAAGCGCACCAGGTCCGCCGAGGGCTGCAAGAACACCGACATCGAGGCGAAGCCCGGTTACTACGTGGTGGACGCCCGGGTGGGCAAGGCCAAGCCGAAGGACCGCCCGGTCTTCGTACTGCGCGAGAGCTGACCGTCAGTGGAAGCGGTCCACGAGGGACACTTCCGCGATCCTGGACAGGCCCTCCCGTACCCCGCGGGCGCGTAGCTCGCCGATGCCATCCACGTCCTGCAGGTCGGCGACGCTCGCGGCCAGCAGCTCCTGCAGCGTGCCGAAGTGGTTCACCAACCGGTCGCAGACCGCCTGCGGCAGCCGCGGCAGCTTCGCCAGCAGCCGGTAGCCGCGCGGGCTGACGACGCTGTCGAGCACCTCGCTGCCGCCGAAGCCGAACGCACGGGTCACCGACCCGATGTCGAGCATCTCCGTGTCGCCGAGGCCCTCCAGGCCGGCCAGCACCACCGGGGTCAGCTCGGCCGGCTCGCCCGGGACGTAGTCGCGCACCACCAGGTCGCGGTCGGGTTCGATGCCTGCGACGAGCTCGTTCAGCTGCAGCGAGAGCAGCCGCCCGTCGGTGCCGAGCTCGACCACGTAGCCCTCGATCTCCGCGGCGATCCTGCGCACCATGTCGAGGCGCTGCACGACGGTGCAGACGTCCCGCACGGTGACGTGGTCCTCGATCTCCAGCGCGGACAGGCCGCGCGACACCTCGTCGTAGCGCAGCCGGTAGCGCTCTAGCGTCTGCACTGCCTGGTTCGCGCTGAACAGGATGGTCGCCGGGTCCTCGATCACGTGCCGGCGGTCGCCCACGTACAGCTGGATGATCCGCATCGACTGGCTGACGGTGATCACCGGCCGGCCGGTCTGCAGCGCGACCCTGGCCGCCGTGCGGTGCCTGGTGCCCGACTCCATGGTGGGGATGGACGGGTCCGGCATCAGGTGTACGTTGACCCGCAGGATGCGGCTGTGGCTGCTGTCCAGCAGGATCGCGCCGTCCATCTTCGCCAGCTCGCGCAGCCGCTGACCGGTCAGCTCGACGTTGAGCCCGAACCCGCCCGTGCAGAGCGAGTCGACGGTGCGGTCGTGGCCGAGGACGATCAACGCACCGGTGTTGCCACGCAGGATCCGTTCCAGGCCATCCCGCAATGCGGTGCCGGGCGCCACTGCGACCAACGTACTGCGTAGCAGGTCGCCGTAGTTCTTTGCCACGTGGTATCCGCCCCGGTTGCCATGCGTCGTCTCGTCGGGACGGTACTAGGTCGGCAATCCCTGCGGATGTGCGGGCTACGCGAGCCCAGCCGTCACGGCGAAATCGGTCGTAAGTGTACAGGCCGGGACGGCTGCTCCTCGTTGCCGCGCCGGCCTTGTCGGCGTGCGGTGGCAGGCGATGCACAGGCAGCCGCAGCGGTGCTACGGCTGGTGCCCGCGGGCACGCCCACGGCCAGCAGGGCGGACTCGATGTCGCCGACCTCGACGACCTCGATGCCGTCGGGTGCCGCGCCTGAGTCCGGCGGTACGAGCGCGCGCTGGAAGCCCAGCCTGGCCGCCTCCGCCAGCCGTTGCCTGACGTCGGGGACGCGGCGGACCTCTCCCGCCAGGCCGACCTCGCCGATCGCCACCGTGCCCGCGTCTACCGGCCGGTCGGTGGACGCGCTCGCCAGCGCGAGGGCCAGCGCGAGGTCCGCGGCGGGCTCGCCCAACCGGACGCCGCCGACGGTGGCGGCGAAGACGTCGCCGACACCTACCGGCAGCCGCGCCCGCCGCTGCAGCACCGCGATGATGAGCGCCAGCCTGGACGGGTCCAGGCCGGACGTGGTGCGCCGTGGCGTGCCCTGCGGACCGCCGGCGGTGACGAGCGCCTGCAGCTCGGCGACCAGCGGACGCCGGCCCTCGAGCGTCACGGTGACGCAGGTGCCGGCCACCGGCTTCGCCAGCCGGCTGAGGAACAGGCCGCTCGGGTCGGGCAGCGACGTGATGCCCTCGTGGCCGAGGTCGAAGCAGCCTACCTCGTCGGTGGAGCCGAAGCGGTTCTTCACCGCGCGCACCATGCGCAGCCTGGTGTGCCTGTCGCCCTCGAACGACAGCACGACGTCGACCAGGTGCTCCATCACCTTGGGCCCGGCGACGGTGCCGTCCTTCGTGACGTGCCCGACCAGCACCGTGGGGATGCCACGCTCCTTCGCCGCCCGCACGAGCGTCGCCGCCACCGTACGCACCTGGGCGGCACCACCGGCGACGCCTTCCGTGTCGGCCGCGGCGACGGTCTGCACGGAGTCGACGATCACCAGCCCCGGCTGCACGGCCTCGACCTGTCCGAGCACCGCGCCGAGATCGGTCTCCGCGGCCAGGTAGAGCCCGTCGGCGAGCGCGTTCACCCGGTCGGCGCGCAGCCGTACCTGCGCCGCGGACTCCTCGCCAGTGACGTACAGCGCGGTGGTGCCGGCGCGTGCGGCTGCCGCCGCCACCTCGAGCAGCAGCGTGGACTTGCCCACCCCCGGCTCACCGGCGAGCAGCACCGCCGCGCCTTCGACGAGGCCGCCGCCGAGCACCCGGTCGAGCTCGGGTACCGAGGTCGGGCGATGCCGGGCGTCCACCGTCGGCACGTCCATGATCGGGGTGGCCGTCATCGAGACCGGGCCGGCGGTCACCTTCCTGGCCGACGGCGCGACGCGGTGCTCCGCGACGGTGCCCCACGCCTGGCACTCGCCGCAGCGCCCCACCCACTTCGACGTCTGCCAGCCACACTCGCCACACCGGTAGCTCGGCCGGTCCGCTTGCTTCTTCGGCATGGTGAGCACCGTACGACCCCCCACCGACAGTCGCCGGCAGGCACGGCCGATCTCCCAGCGTCTTCCCAGGGCCGCGCCAGCTGCCGCCGAGGCTGGTGCCCAAGTCTTTGTTGCATGCACATGTCCCCGACAGCTACGCGTACGCCGTCGCCGCAGCTGGACATCGTCGTCCCGGTGCACAACGAGCAGGTGAGCCTCGACCGCAGCATCCGCAGGTTGCACGGCCACCTGCGCGAGACGCTCCCGTTCACCTACCGGATCACCATCGCCGACAACGCCAGCCTGGACGGCACCTGGGACGTCGCGTGCCGGCTCGCCACCGACCTCACCGAGGTTCGTGCAGTGCACGTGCCGCTGAAGGGCCGCGGCCGCGCACTGCACCTGATGTGGGGCAGCAGCGACGCCGAGGTGCTCGCGTACATGGACGTCGACCTGTCCACCGACCTGGCCGCGCTGCTGCCGCTCGTGGCGCCGCTGTTCTCCGGGCACTCCGACGTGGCGATCGGCACCCGGTTGGCACGCGGTTCGCGCATCGTGCGCGGACCCCGCCGTGAGGTCGTCTCGCGCGGCTACAACCTGCTGCTACGAACCGCGCTAGGCGTGACGTTCAGCGACGCGCAGTGCGGCTTCAAGGCGATCCGCGCCGACGTCGCAAGGGCCGTGCTGCCGCTGGTGCACGACCGGATGTGGTTCTTCGACACCGAGCTCCTCGTGCTGTGCGAGCGCGCCGGCCTGCGTATCCACGAGGTGCCGGTCGACTGGGTGGACGACCTGGACAGCCGGGTGGCGATCGTACGTACGGCGCTCGACGACCTGCGCGGCGTGGCGCGGCTCGGCACGCGCCTCACGTTGGGCAGGATCTCGTTCGCCACGGCGTTCCGCGACTTCCCCGCACGAGCGCAGAGCCGGCCGGCACCGATCGTGCAACTGGTCAGGTTCGGGCTCGTCGGAGCGTTCTGCACCGCTGCGTACGCGGCGCTCTTCCTCCTCCTGCGGTACGTGGCGCCGGCCCAGTTGGCGAACGTCGTCGCGCTGCTCGTCACGGCACTGCTCAACACGTACGCGAACCGCAGGTACTCCTTCGGCATCCGCGGCCGCGGCGAGCTGATCAGATATAGGAGCGTCAACAGGCACGCGGCCTGGTGGCGTTCGGGGTCGGGCTTGCGCTGACGAGCGCGTCGCTCGCGTCGCTGCACGCGATCACGCCGGCGCCTGGGAGGTACACGGAGCTCGGCGTGCTCTTCGCGGCGAACGTCGTAGCGACGGTCGTGCGCTTCGTGCTGTACCGCGCCTGGGTGTTCGGCGAAGAGGAAGCGATCAGCGCGCGAGGAGCGTCATGACCAAACGGCTGCCGTTGGTCACTCTGCTGCTCGCCACCGGCGTGCTCTACCTGTGGGGGTTGAGCACCTCGGGCTGGGCGAACGAGTACTACGCGGCCGCCGCGCAGGCCGGCGGCGAGAGCTGGCGGGCCTGGTTCTTCGGTGCCCTGGACCCGGAAGGCTTCATCACCGTCGACAAGCCGCCGGCGTCGTTGTGGGTGATGGGGCCTTCTGTGCGGCTCTTCGGGCTGAGCTCGTGGAGCCTGCTCGTGCCACAGGCGCTGCAGGGCGTCGCCGCTGTCGGCCTGCTGTACGCGACCGTGAAGCGCTGGTTCGGTACCAGCGCAGGCCTGCTGGCCGGCGCGGTGCTCGCGACGACGCCGGTCGCGACGCTGATGTTCCGCTTCGACAGCCCGGATGCCCTGCTCGTGCTGCTCCTGGTGGCAGCGGCGTACGCGGTCACCAGGGCCGTGGAGAGCGGACGCACCTGGTGGCTGGTGCTCGCCGGTGCGTTCGTGGGCTTCGGTTTCCTCACGAAGATGCTGCAGGCGCTGATCGTGGTGCCGGCGCTCGGTGTCGCCTACCTGGTGGCAGGACCGCCGAAGCTCGGCAAGCGGATACTGCAGCTGCTCGCCGCGCTCGCGGCACTGGTCGTCTCTGCCGGCTGGTACGTCGCGCTCGTCGAGCTGTGGCCGGCCGCGAGCCGGCCGTACGTCGGGGGTTCGCAGACGAACAGCATCCTCGAGCTCACCTTGGGGTACAACGGGTTCGGGCGCATCACCGGCAACCAGACCGGCGCGGTGGTGCCCGGCGGGAACCCGCAGCCTGGGGCGTGGGGTGCGACCGGGCTGACCCGGTTGTTCGGCGCGGAGATGGGCGGTCAGGTGAGCTGGCTGCTGCCGGCCGCGCTCGTGGCGTTGGTTGCGCTGGTGGTTTTCGCCGGCCGCGCACCGCGTACAGAAAGGACCCGCGCGTTCGCGCTGTTGTGGGGCTGCTGGTGACCGCGGCGGTGTTCAGCTTCGCGGCCGGCATCATCCACGCGTACTACACGGTCGCCCTGGCGCCGGCGATCGGTGCGCTCGTGGGTGTCGGCGCGGTCGCCGCATGGCGCCGCAGGGACTGGTTCGGCGCCGGTGTCACGGTTGCGATGGTGGCGTCGACCGGTGTGTGGGCGTGGGTGCTGCTGAGCCGCACGCCCGACTGGCAACCGTGGCTGCGTTACGCCGTCGTGGGCGGCGCAGTCGTCGCCGTGCTGTTGCTGCTTTCGATGCGCAGTCGCGTGCTGCCTGCGCTGGCGTGCCCGCGGCGATAGTGGCGCTGCTGGTGACGCTCGGCGGTCCGGTGGCGTACAGCGTGCAGACGGCGACCAGGTCGACCGGCGGGGCGATACCCAGCGCCGGCCCGGTGGCCGCCAGTGAGGTGTCTGGGCGGCCGGGTGGCCTGCGCGTCGTCGGGCCGGACGGCGGAGGCCGGCCGCCGCGAGGTGTGCCGGAGCTGACCGTGGGCGGCATGCGCGGCGGCGATGTCGGCGACGAGCTGAAGGCGAAGCTGTCCGCGGACACCGACGGCTACCGGTGGGCGGCGGCCACCGTCGGCGGCAGCCCGGCCGCCGCGCTGCAGCTCGCGACCGGCGAGCCGGTGATGGCGCTCGGCGGCTTCAACGGCACCGACCCGACGCCGACGTTGGCCGAGTTCGAGCGGCTGGTGGCCGCCGGCGAGGTGCGCTACTTCGTCGGCGACGCGGGCGGTCTCGGCCGCGGCGGTGACAACGACCAGCTCGCCGCGGTCCGCGACTGGGTCGCGGCCAACTACACCGCGACCACGGTGGACGGCCGCCAGGTCTACGACCTCGACGATCCTCGGTAGCGTAGGGACATCCGTCGTAGAACCCCTGGGAGTGCACGATGTCGCGCCGCCGCACCGAGGACGAGATCACCGTCGACCTGGAGGCCCTGGTGGCCGGCACGATCGCGCTGGCACGGGTGACCGTCGGCGTGACGGCGATGTGCTTCCCCACGGCCCTGGCGCGCCCGTGGGTCGGCGAGGAGACGGCGAGCGACCCGAACGTCCGCACGTTGAGCCGTGCGCTCGGGGCGCGTGACCTCGCGCTGGGCGCCGGTGCGCTGCGTGCGCTGGCACTACGCGGTGCGGGCGAACCCGGTGCGGAGGCGGCGTACTGGGTGGCCGCCGGCGGGATGTGCGACGCGGCCGACGCCGCCGTCACCGTGCTCGGCTGGCGCAAGCTGTCGCGCGCCGGCCGGTGGTTCGTGTTCGCCGCCGCGTCCGGCGCCGCCGTGGCGGGGCTGGCCGTCGGGCACCGGCTCAAGCACAGCTAGATGAGTGATTCCTTGAAGGGTGTGGTCGGCGCGGCTGCGGAGACGTGGGGCGGAGGGTGTTCAAGATCGATGTGTGACCAAAGAACTGAACACCCTCCTGACAGCACTGTATGTGGTGGTCGACGATCACGTG
>WHTA01000132.1 GCA_009379825.1 Streptosporangiales bacterium | reverse complement strand
TCCTCGGCGTTCCACTCCAGGAAGTGCGCGGCGACGCCGACCTCGCCGCGGGCCTCGGCGAGCGGCTTGCCGCTCTCCAGCGTCACCGTACGGGCCAGCTCGTCCTGCCGGGCGCGCATCAGGCGCGCGGCCTCCTTCAGGATCTCCGCCCGGTGGTCCGCGGGCGTGGACCGCCAGCCGGCGAACGCCGCGTGCGCGCGTCCGATCGCCTGCCCGATCGCCTCGAGCGACATGTCGGGCACGCGGTCCACGAGCGCGTGCGTCGCCGGGTTGAGCACAGCAAGCTGCGCCGACGACACTGCGGTTCCCACCATCCTCGGCCACCTCGCCTGAGCCGGTCAGTGCCGTAGACCTTTACACGGCGGGGCTTGTGACATGTCAAGAGCGCGTCGTGGTATGTTAGCGGCCATGCTCTCCGCACCGGGGAAGGCCGGGGGCGCGTCCCTCGCGGATCGCGCGTACGACGCGATCAAGAAGGCGATCATCCAGTGCCGCCTCCGCCCGGGCGCGCGCGTCAGCGAGGCGCAGCTGACCGAGATGACCAACCACGGCAAGGCGGCCGTACGGGCTGCGCTGCAGCGGCTCTCGCACGACGGGCTGGTCGTGGCGGTGCCCCGACAGGGCTACATGATCAGCACGGTCACCGCGCAGGACGTCGTCGACCTGTTCGACGTCCGGCTGCTGCTCGAACCGGCCGCCGCACGGCTGGCGACCGGGCGGGTGGACCAGCAACAGCTGCGCGAGCTGGACCGGCTCTGCCACATCGGCTACCACCCGGACGACCCGGACAGCGTCGAGCGCTTCCAGCGGGTCAACAGCGAGTTCCACCTGCTCATCGCGGAGGCGGCCGGCAACCCGCGACTGACCAGGTTCCTCGCGACGGTGCTTGAGGAGATGCACCGCCTCTACTACCTCGGCCTGACCCTCGCCAGCCCGGACGACCCGGTGCACGAGCAGGGCCACCGCGACCTGGTCGAGGCGCTGGCGTCAGACGACGCCGACCGAGCGGAACAGGTGGCCAGGGACGGTGTCGTCGAAGCCAAGCGCAACAGCGTGGACGCCCTGCTGACCCTGCCGAGCATGCGTTCCGCCGAGCTCTGACCGGTCAGGGGCACTCCTGCAGTAGCCGTTCGGCGTGGGCGAGCTGCTCCGGGGTGTCGCAGTCCTGCCAGGGGCGCGGACGGGCGGTGGCGAACACCGCGAGCGGCCGTGGGCGCAGCGGCGTCAGGACGCCGTGCAGCGAGTTGCCGGTGTAGCCGGTGAGCGCGGCCAGCAGCGTCTGCGTACGCCACACCCCGGCCAGCCACTGCTCCCTGCCGGTGTCGTCCACGAGCACGCCGCCGGCCGCCGGCGGGTGCGCGAGCAGACTCAGCAGCCGTACGTCGGAGAGCTGCAGGAACGGCAGGTCACCGGCGACGACGGCGACCTGGTCGGCCCGCACCTGGGCCAGCCCGGCGCGCAGGGCCGGCACCGGGCCGCCGCCCGGCGGGTCCTCACGCGCCCAGGTGACCGACCGGCCCACCTGGGTCTGCTCCCCCACGACGACGATGCGGGTCGCCTCGGCGCACGCGTCCAGCACCCGGTCGAGCAGCCGCCGGCCACCCACCCCCCGCAGTGTCTTCGCCGGGTCGGCCATCCTCGTACCCCGACCGCCGGTCAACACCACGGCGTCGTACACGGGCGTCAGCCACCGATGGCGGACATCGGACGCGTCGGCTGCAGGAAGCCGGGGTCGTCGATGCCGTGGCCAGGCTTCTTCACCCACATCGCAGCGCGCCACCGGTCGGCGAGCTCCTCGTCGCGGACGCCCGCGCGCAGCGCGGTCCGGAGGTCGGACTCCTCCCTGGCGAACAGGCAGTTGCGCACCTGCCCGTCCGCGGTGAGCCGCACCCGGTCGCAGGCGCCGCAGAACGGCCGGGTGACGGACGCGATCACCCCGACCCGTCCGGGTCCGCCGTCGACCAGGAAGCGTTCGGCCGGCGCGCTGCCCCGTTCGTACGCCGGGTCAGGGGTGAGCGTGAACCGCTGCGCGAGCCGTTCGTGGATCTCGTCCGCTGTCACCATCGTGTCGCGGCGCCAGCCGTGCTGGGCGTCCAGTGGCATCTGCTCGATGAACCGCAGCTCGTAACCGTGCTCCAGGCAGTACTCGAGCAGGTCGACGACCTCGTCCTCGTTCACGTCGCGCATCAGCACCGCGTTGACCTTCACGGGGGTGAGCCCCGCGGCCGCCGCGGCGGCGAGCCCGTCGAGGACGTCCTCCAGCCGGTCGCGCCTGGCCAGCTCCCTGAACGTGGCCGGGCGCAGCGTGTCGAGCGAGACGTTCACCCGGTCCAGCCCCGCCTCGCGCAGCGCACCGGCGAGCCGGTCGAGCCCGATCCCGTTCGTCGTGACGGACACCTCGGGCCGCGGCTCGAGCGCGGTCGTCTTCGTGACGATGTCCGCGATGCCACGCCGCAGCAACGGTTCACCACCGGTGTACCTGACCTCACGGACGCCGAGCAGCCGCACCGCTACGTCCACCAGGTGGACGACCTCGTCGTCGGTGAGCAGCTCGGGCTTCGGCAGCCACGGCAGCCCTTCCGCCGGCATGCAGTACGTGCACCGCAGGTTGCAACGGTCGGTCAGCGATACCCGCAGGTCAGTGGCGACCCGGCCGAATGTGTCCAGCAGCGGGCCGTTCGTCGGTGCCGTGGTCATCCACCCAGGCTAACGTTTCGCACCGTCGAGTGCCTCCTCCGCGAGGTCGAGCAGCCGCGCGAAGTTGACGCTCCAGCCAACACCGAAGGCGTGCGGTGTGAACAGCGCGTCGGACTTCGGGTCCCACACCGCGGCCCGCACCCGCTCCTCGGTCACCGGCCAGCGCAGGTCGTACGGCACGAAGCCGCCGACCCGACCGGTCCAGGTGCGCTCGCCCTGCGGCTTGCGCAGCTCCTGCACCACGGCGGCGACGCACAGCCCGGCGGCCGTCCAGCCGACCAGCTTGCGCACGCGGTGCCGCTTCTGCTGCCTCTCGCCCACGTCGTCCCTCGTCTTCCTGCTCTTCGCCATGACCCCAGCGTAGGCGCCTGCCGGCACGGCGCTCGCACCGTATGCTCGCGGGGTGGCCAGCCTCCGGACCGCCGTCGTCGTCAACCCCACGAAGTGCGACGCCGAGCAGCTGCGCAAGGACGTCCACGCCCTGCTCACGGACGCCGGCTGGCCGCCGCCGGCGTGGTACGAGACCACCGCGGACTCCCCCGGCGCCGACCAGGCCACGCAGGCCGTACGGGCCGGGGCACGCATCGTGTTCGCGTGCGGTGGCGACGGCACGGTCCGCTCCTGCGTCGACGCGCTCGCCGGCAGCCAGGCCGCGCTGGCCGTCCTGCCAGCAGGCACAGGGAACCTGCTCGCCGGCAACCTCGGCCTCCCCACCGACGTCCCCGCGGCCGTCGACGTCGCGCTGCACGGCAACCGGCGGCGGATCGACGTCGGCCGGGTGGACGGGCTGCGCTTCGCCGTGGCGGCCGGTATGGGTTTCGACGCCGACCTGCTGCACGACGCGCCCGCGGCACTGAAACGGAGCGTCGGCTGGCTCGCGTATGTAGTGTCCGCGCTCAGGCACCTCGGCGGTCCCAGCCTCACCGTGGACATCGCGCTCGACGACGGGCCGCCCCGCAGGCACCGGGTCCGCACCGTGCTGGTCGCCAACGTCAGCGAGCTGCGCGGCGGGCTCTCGGTGGCACCGGAGGCGAGCGACCACGACGGCCGGTTCGACGTCGTCGTGGTGGCGCCGCGCCGTCCCGTCGACTGGCTCGGGGTGGTGTACAAGACGCTGCGCAGGCAGCCGCACGACCAGGTGCTCCGCCGGACGGCGGCCGCGGTGGACGTCCACGTGGTGAAGACGGTCGCGAACCGGCAGCTGGACGGCGACCCGATCGAGCCCAGCGACCGGCTCACCGTGCGGATGGAGCCCGAGGCACTGGAAGTCTGCGTACCGTAGCCGTTCACGCACCCACGTGCGACGCTTGTGCCATGGGACGGGTTACCGACCGCAGGCGGGTGCTCCGCGTCGAGGCGCACCGGCAGGTCACGCGACCGGACACGCTGGTCGCGGAGGAACCGCTCGAGATCCGCGTCGGCGGCGAGCCGCTGACCGTCACCATGCGCACGCCAGGTGACGACTTCGACCTGGTCGCCGGCTTCCTCGCCACCGAGGACGTGGTGACCAAGCCCGACGACCTGCTCGGCATGCGCTACTGCGCCGGCAAGGACGACGAGGGCCGCAACACGTACAACGTGGTCGACGCCACCCTCGCCCCCGGCCTGTCCGCCCCGCTGCTCGACGTGACGCGGAACTTCTACACCACCAGCTCGTGCGGCATCTGCGGCAAGGCCAGCCTGGACGCGGTGCGCCTCAACCAGCCGTACGACCTCGGCACCGACCCGACCGCCGTGCACGTCGACACGCTGTGGTCGCTGCCCGACCGGCTGCGGCAGGAACAGCAGGTGTTCGAGCGCACCGGCGGCCTGCACGCCGCCGGCCTCTTCACCGCCGACGGCGAGCTGGTGTGCCTGCGCGAGGACATCGGCCGGCACAACGCGCTCGACAAGCTCGTCGGCTGGGCGCTGCGGCAGGAGATGCTGCCGCTCGCCGGCCACCTGGTGCTGCTCAGCGGCCGCGCGTCGTTCGAGCTGGTGCAGAAGGCGCTGCTGGCCGGAGTACCGGTCGTCGCCGCGGTGTCGGCACCGTCCACGCTCGCCGTCGACCTCGCCGACGAGGCGAGCATGACGCTGGTCGGTTTCCTGCGCGGCGAGACGATGAACGTCTACACCCACACAGCACGCCTGACCGGCCTGGCGGACGTCAGCCCGTAGTCAGGTCGCTGATGTCGATGCCGAGCACGCCGTCATGCTTCTTCAGACACTTGCTCAGCACGGCGATGTCGCCCTCGCTGGCCTCGTCCACCCGGTAGCGCGCCTCGCTGCTGCCCGCCTTGCCCTTGCCACCGGAGCTGAGCGGCACCGCTCGCACCACCGGCGGGTCGGCGCACGCCTGCTGCACCCACTCGCGGTCCGCCTTGGAGACCGAGGAGTCGAAGTGCACGACCACGTACCGTTGGCCGAGCGCCCCGAAGCCGCTGTACAGGGTCGTGACCACTGCGACGGCGATCACGAAGGCGAGCGACGCGATCGTGATGACCACGATGCGGCGGGGATCGGGAGACCTGCGTACCGGCACAGGTCCAGCTTACGGTTCCATGGCTGAAGCAGTCCGAGCAGCCCGGAGGTGAAGGTGCCACTACGCATCGAGGACTACGCACTCATCGGCGACATGCAGAGCTGCGCGCTCGTCGGGAGGGACGGCTCCATCGACTGGTTGTGTCTGCCGCGGTTCGACTCCGACGCGGTGTTCGCCGCGCTGCTCGGCGACGAGGAGAACGGCCGCTGGCAGATCGCGCCCACCGGTGGCGGGCTGGCCACCACGCGCAGGTACCGGCCGGACACGCTCGTGCTCGAGACCCGGTGGGACACCGCCGACGGCAGCGTTCGCATCATCGACTTCATGCCGAACCGTGACGTCGCACCGGACGTCGTGCGCGTGGTCGAGGGCATCTCCGGCCGGGTCCGGATGTCGTTCGACCTGCGGATGCGGTTCGACTACGGGCACATCGTGCCCTGGGTGCGCCACCTCGGCGGCCAGGTGGCCGGCATCGCCGGCCCCGACTCGGTGTGGCTGCGCACACCCGTCGACACGCACGGCGAGAACTTCCGCACCGTCGCCCAGTTCGAGGTGCTCGAGGGCCAGCAGGTGCCGTTCGTGCTCACCTGGCACCCGTCGCACGAGCCGGCGCCGATGCCGGTGGACGCCGGTGTCGCGCTCGCGCAGACCGAGGAGTTCTGGCGCAACTGGGTCAGCTCGTGCACGTACACGGGGAAGTACCGCGACGCCGTGGTGCGGTCGCTGATCACGTTGAAGGCGCTCACCTACGCACCGACGGGCGGCATCACGGCGGCCGCGACCACGTCGCTGCCGGAGACGCTCGGCGGCGAGCGGAACTGGGACTACCGGTTCTGCTGGCTGCGCGACGCCACGGTCACCCTGGAGGCGCTCATGCGCGGCGGGTACACCGCGGAGGCGGGCGCGTGGCGCACCTGGCTGCTGCGGGCGATCGCCGGCAGCCCGCAGGACATCCAGATCATGTACGGCGTCGCGGGCGAACGCAGGATCGACGAGTACGAGCTGCCGTGGCTGAGTGGCTACGAGGGCTCGCAGCCGGTGCGGGTCGGCAACGCAGCCGCCGAGCAGGTTCAGCACGACGTCTTCGGCGAGGTGATGAGCGCGCTCCACCTCGGTCGCCTCAACGGCCTGCAGCCGGACGAGTACGCGTGGGCGATCCAGCGGGCGCTGGTCAACTACATCGCGGAACGGTGGCAGGAGCCGGACCAGGGGCTGTGGGAGATGCGGGGCGAGCCACGGCACTTCGTGCACTCCAAGGTGATGATCTGGGTCGCGCTCGACCGGGCGATCCGCACCGTCGAGGAGAGCGAGCTCGACGGCCCGTTGGACAAGTGGCGCGCGGTGCGTGACGACATCCACGCGGAGGTCTGCGAGAAGGGCTGGGACCCGGACAAGCGCAGCTTCACCCAGGCGTACGGGTCGAGCGAGCTCGACGCGTCCCTGTTGCTGATCCCCCAGGTGGGCTTCCTGCCGCCGTCCGACGAGCGGGTGATCGGCACCGTGGAGGCGATCCAGCGCGAGCTCACCACCGACGGCTTCGTCGCCAGGTACGACACCGTGCACACCGAGAACATCGACGGGCTCGCCGGCGAGGAGGGCACGTTCCTGATGTGCAGCTTCTGGCTCGCCGACGACCTGCAGCTCATCGGGCGCACCCACGACGCCCGCGAGCTGTTCGAGAAGCTCCTCGAGGTACGCAACGACGTCGGGCTGCTCGCCGAGGAGTACGACCTGACCAACCAGCGGCTGGTCGGCAACTTCCCGCAGGCGTTCAGCCACACCCAGCTGATCCGCACGGCGTACAACCTCTCCGAGCACGACATGACGCACCGCTCGTTCGTCCCGAACCCCTAGCCCGGTGGAACGGCGCCGCGGCCGCCCGCGTCAGGACCCGCGAAGGCGACACGGAGTGGGGGACGCATGGCCGGCGGCGAGGACTCGAGGAGCCACATCGAACGGGCGCTCGACGGCGACTACCACGCCCCCGTGGGGTCCCCGGAACGGGCGGCAAGCACCAACCCCCGCGCGGTGACGGTCGACGGGGTGCGGGCGATGCAGCGGTACCAGCGATACCTGGAGACGCGCTGGGGCGACCGAGCGCCCGTCCCAGGGACCGACCAGCGTCTCCGGGTCACCAGTGCGCCGGCGTACTGCGGTACATGACCGCACTCGACCAGCAGGTAGCCGCCGGCCGCGGCCGGGAGGCGCTCGACAACGAGCACGCGGGACACCTCAAGGCGGCCCTCGACTCCCCCAACGCGAGGCAGCACCTCGCTGCCGCGCTCATCCAGCAGGCGAACAACGAGCGTACGGCCCGCACTCGCAGCCCCGCGGCGTTCAGGGACTCTCCGCTGTCCACGATCGAGAACCCCAGTCACGCACTGGGGGTCATCCAGCGGCTGCATGCCACTAGCGAGCAGGTGGTCGCCGTCCGCGCAGCGCAACCACAGCAGGCCAGAGACGGTCGCATGAACCAGCAGACCCGGCCGACGGAGCGCGGGAAGTTCCCGCAACCGCCGTCGTTCCGGCCGCGGCGGCACTGCCGCCGCGGCCGGTGCCTAACCGGGCCGACAAGGCCAAGGAAGGGCCCACCGGCCGGCTACGCAGCGACGGCGGCCGGTGAGCTAGTGCGTTCCTACGGCCCAGCAGCCGCCGCTTGACCTCTAGACTGCTAGCCGGCACCGCCACGGTGACAGTCCTACGTACGGGGAAGTGATGTCCGAGTTCGACCTGGGTGACGGTGGCGAGGTGTACCGGCAGGGCGAGGAGGCCCTCGTCGAGTACACCCAGCTGCTCATGGGGCGCGGCGCCACCTACGGCCCCTCGATACCCGTCAACACGCCGCGCGAAGCCGTGCTCCACCTGCACGAGTCGAACCAGCGCGCCGCGAACGGCGAGCAGGTCTTCGACGCCGAGCAGGCGGACGTCCTGAGCCGCGGCCTGCCGACACCGCAGGGTCACGCCGCCATCGGCGCCGCGCTCGCCTCACCGGAGATGCAGCAACAGGGTCTCGTCGGCTATCCGAGTGCGGAAGCGTTCGTCGGCCAGGTGCTCGAGTCCACCCGGCAGGTCGAGACCCCCACGCAAGAGACCACGTACGACCCGAACAGCCGCATCGCGCGGCTGCTGAACGGGGAGGACGAGCGGACAACCGACCAGCCGCAGGTCCGCGCGGCTGCCGAACAGCTCGCCACCGGCCGGCCAGCGCAGCAGAACCCGAGCTACGAGGAGCTCGCCCGGGCGCTGGGCGGCGAACCGACCCCACGCAGCCAACCCGAACCACGCGGCCCGAGCCACGAGGAATTCGCGGCGGCCCTCGGCGACGAACCGACCCCACGCAGCCAACCCGAACCACGCGGCCCGAGCCACGAGGAATTCGCGGCGGCCCTCGGCGACGAACCGACCCCACGCAGCCAACCCGAACCACGTAGCCCGAGCCACGAGGAATTCGCGGCGGCCCTCGGCGACGAACC
>WHTA01000131.1 GCA_009379825.1 Streptosporangiales bacterium | reverse complement strand
CACGTGATCGTCGACCACCACATACAGTGCTGTCAGGAGGGTGTTCAGTTCTTTGGTCACACATCGATCTTGAACACCCTCCGCCCCACGTCTCCGCAGCCGCGCCGACCACACCCTTCAAGGAATCACTCATCTAGGGCACGCGACGACACCGCGAAGGGGTGAGATGGGAACAGGGCGTGAGCGGATCGAGTGGCCGGGTCCACAGCGGGGTTCGGGCGCCACTCGTCGGCCAACGAGTTCGAGTCCTCCAACCGACAAGGCGCTCCCGCCTCGTGATCACCGAGGTCGGCGCCACAGCTTCACCGCGTTGTCGAACTCCTCGACCGCCCGGGAGCCGTTGCGTCGAAGGTGCCCGTAGAACCGTTTGCGATCCGTGTCGCGGAACTCGATCTGCTCTGTCCCGTACATCGCCTGTGGCGTGCCAGGTTCGCGGTGTCCGCGGGATGTGAGGAACCGACCGAGGAAGCCTTCCACGTTGGCCGCGCTGGTCCAGTTCGCCTTGTAGACGACCCGGCCGCCGCGGTCGACGATCCAGGTCATGTTCGGCATCTCGCCGTACCTGCGGTGCGCGGTGCCGGAGAGATCGTCGACCAGGATCGGTCGGCGGATACCGATCTCGTCGTGCAGCAACCGGGCGTGCGCGAGCATGCGCTCGAAACTGTCATGGTGCGACACGTCCTCCCCCGGATGCGCCTCACGAGTGTAGACGAAGACCCAGGTGGCCTCGGGGCGCCGGTCGGCCGCCGCGTCGAGCAGAGGACCCTCTGCGGAGCAGTACGGTCAGGTGAACGAGCCGAACTCCATTACCAGCGGCTTCGATCGCCACAGGTCGGCGAGCCGAACCCGCGCGTCGCCGTCAAGCCGGAACGACGCGAAGTCCTCGGCGGGCTCGCGCACGCGAAACGAGCTCCGGAACGCGTCCGCCGCGGCACGCTCCCTCCCGTCGGCGATGTGCTCGTCGAAGTGCGCGTAGTTGTACGCCACCGTTCTCTGTGGTCCGCTCATATCCGTCTCCCTCGTCACACGGGACCAGTCAAGCGCACCCGCACGCGTTCTCGCGTCGCCGGTACGGCGCCGCGGAAGCCTTGACACCAAGCGCAGTTTGTTCAATAGTTCAAGGGAACTATTGAATGATGGGAGTTGGCGGTGTCGGGTCCCAGAGAGCTGGCGTTCGAGCAGCTCGCCACGATTGGCCGCGCTCTTTCCAGTGATCATCGTCTGGGACTGTTGTACGTCCTGATCCAGGGGGAGCGGGGAGTCGAAGCGCTGGCTGCGGCGACGGGCTTGTCGGTCGCGAACGCCTCCCAGCACCTGCAGCACCTGCGGCGAAGCGGGCTGGTCACGCGCCGCAAGTCCGGCAAGCGGGTCGTCTACGCTGTCGCCGACATCGAAGTGTTGACCCTGATCAATACGGTGCGCCAGCTCGCCGAACGCAACCTCGCCGAGATGGATCGCCTGGTCCGCACCTACTACTCGGGCCGTGACCTGCTGGAGCCTGTGACCCGCGACGAGTTGATGGCGCGATTGCGCGAGGGCTCGGTCGTCGTGTTGGACGTACGGGATACCGACGAATACGCCGCCGGGCACGTACCCGGCGCGATCAACATTCCGATTGCCGAACTGCGAGAACGGCTCGATGAGGTTCCCATGGGTCACGAGGTTGTGGCCTACTGCCGGGGCCTGTACTGCGTGTACTCCTACGACGCCTTGGACATTCTCCGTCCACACGGCACCACTGCACGCCGACTCGATGGTGGATTCGCCGGCTGGCTCGCGGCCGGGCTATCTGTCACCTCCGGGACTGCCCAGCCCGACACCATTCAGTCCCGCGTTGGAGCCGGGGGGCCCAGATGACCACCCTGGAAACAAGCGCCACGCAAACACGTACCCGCTATGAGATCATCGACGGCTTCACGATCGGCCCACCGGCCGAGGACGTGCACCGGCTGCAGGTCTGGTGTCCTGTCATCACCGACACGCCGCACCAGCGAGTGCTGGACATGGCGGACTCCTCGGGCATCTGTTGGCAGCTGACCCGAGAGACTGAGTTCGGCAACGTGATGTTTCATGCCTGCGCGGCGCCGCTGCCCGATCCGCTGCCTTTCGAGATTCGCTACCTGATCGAGCGTTCATCTCCTGGGCTGACCGTGGACTCCGGTCGGGTCCGCCAGCTAGCCACACCGCAGCTGTTCGCCCGGGCTCTGCAGCCGGAGAAGTGCGTCGATGTGGACGCCACTACGCGCGAGCTGGCTCGCAGCGTCGCGGGCGACGAGACCAACCCGCTGGAGCAGGCGCGACGCTTCTACGACCACGTCACCGGTTCCATGACCTACAGTGCCGCCGAGCAGTCGTTTAAGGGCAGCACTCAGCACGCACTGGCTTGCTCGGTCGGCAACTGCAACGACATCCACGCCCTGTTCGTCTCGCTGTGTCGCTCCGCCGGCATTCCCGCACGGTTCGTCCTCGGCCAGGCCCTCGATGCACCACCCGAGACCGGCGAGGCCTGCGACGTGTGCGGCTACCACTGCTGGGCAGAATTCTTCATCGCCGGGCTCGGCTGGCTGCCTGCCGACGCGTCGTGCGCCACCAAGTACGGCACGCATGGCCTGTTTGGCGCTCTGGAGACCAACCACATCGCCTGGTCCACCGGCCGCGACCTGCTGCTCGCGCCACCACAGCACACCGAGCGCAGCTCGTTCTTCGCCGCGCCCTACGCTGAAGCTGACGGCTCCGCCTATCCCGTGGCACGCCATCTCACCTACACCCAAGTCAACGAACAATGATTACGGGAAGGGCAGCTCGGGAGAGAAAAGGCGCGGACGCTGGGGTCTCCCCAAGTCGTGCCTGGTGACTCACGCACAAACCACTTTCTCGCACGACTAGACGAAGAGGAGCCGTGCCGCGATGGCCCTGAGCGCTCAGGAACGGCGTCTGCTCGCTGATGTTGAGCAGCGACTGCGAACCGAGGATCCCGAACTGGTCCACGCGCTGTCCACCATGCGCCCAGCGGGGGATCTAACGCGATCCGCTGGCCGCGCCTGGTCAGGGCTACTGCTAACGGCAATCGCGGTACTGTTGATCAGTGTGGGCGCTCTCTTCGGCGAGCCCGACGAGGCACCGTCGCCGCCGAACAAACCGAATACCGGCGAAGTCATCGTGCAGACACCACTTCTCGGGTTTCCATAGACCGTAGCCCCCGGGGCCTTGAGGCAGCTGTGCCAGACTGTGTTGCGGAGATCCGTAAACGTACCGGGTCGGCTTCCGATCTACTCGGCATTGTCGTCCAGCCTCACCAGTCAATTGATGCACCGATCGCCGTGGTGTCGACAATGGCCCTGTTCCGAGGCGAGACTTCGCCTGCGTGTTCACTCGGCGACCCGCTACTGCGGTACATCCGCACACTGGTGCGAACTCCACGGACCAACTGAACCGCCTGAGCCGTCCTGGACCACCACACGACGGCGAGGCCGGGCGCAACCCGACACGTCACCAGGGACCTCCGGGTCGCGCCATCTGTCAGTAGGCGAATCGCGCTCGATGAAGCCCACCCCGGCCGGTCGGTGACTCCTGCGGTAACCCACCCCCGGAGGGGTGGAATAATTGCTCGACTGAACGTGTTCCCGCCAACATATGACGGAGGTGGGATAGGTGGCCGAGCGGGCGAAGCTCCCTGACGCGGAAGACGCGACCAGGACGGATGGCGCAGAACCCGACCGGCTCGCTCTCGACGTCGAGGGCATGACGTGTGCGTCGTGCGCGGTGCGGGTGCAGAAGACGCTCGCGAAGCAGCCCGGTGTGCGCGAGGCCACGGTCAACTTCGCGACCGCACGTGCCAGCGTCGACTACGACCCGGGGGCGGTGTCCCTGGCGGAGTTGGAGAGCGCCGTCGAGCGCATCGGGTACCACGCCGCGCCGGTGGCCGAGGAGGTCGAGGCGGGTGACGCGCACGCGCGGGAGCGCCGGCAGGCACTGGGTCGGCTGTGGCTGGCCTGGCCGCTCGCTTTGGTAGTGCTCGGGTTGAGTCTGACCGTCATGGACCAGCCGTGGGCAAGGTGGACCATGTTCGCGCTCACCGTGCCGGTGCAGTTCGTCGCCGGCTGGCCGTTCCTGCGTGCCGCGGCGGAGCGTGTGCGGTCCTTCGCCGCGAACATGGACACGCTGATCACGCTGGGCACGCTGGCCGCGTTCTCGTACTCCACCTACGAGCTGCTCGCTGGCGGTCTGCATCTGTACTTCGACACCGCGGCGTTGATCATCGCGTTCATCCTGCTCGGCAGGTACTTCGAGGCGCGTGCGAAGGGGCGCGCGTCGGCGGCGCTGCAGAAGCTGCTCGAGCTCGGCGCCAAGCAGGCCCAGGTGGTGGTCGACGGCGAGGAGCGCATGGTGCCGGTCGAACAGGTTGCCGTAGGCGACGTGCTGCGCGTGCGACCAGGTGAGAAGATCCCCGTGGACGGCGAGGTGGCTTCCGGGCAGGCGGCGGTGGACGAGTCGATGCTCACCGGCGAGTCCGTACCCGTCGCGAAGAGCGTCGGCGACACCGTCGCTGGCGCGACGCTGGACACCGACGGTGTGCTCACCGTGCGCGCGACCCGGGTCGGCAAGGACACCGCACTGGCGCAGATCGTGCGTCTGGTCGAGGAAGCCCAGGGCAGCCAGGCGCCGGTGCAGCGACTAGCCGACCGCATCTCCGCGGTGTTCGTCCCGATCGTGATCGGCATCGCGGTGCTCGCCTTCGCCGGCTGGTGGCTGCTCGCGGGTGACCCGGTGGCGGGTCTGGTCGCCGCGGTCGCGGTGCTGATCATCGCGTGCCCGTGCGCGCTCGGCCTGGCGACACCGACGGCGATCATGGTCGGCACCGGCCGCGGCGCGGACATGGGGGTGCTCGTCAAGGGCGGTGAGGTGCTCGAGGGGTCGAAGCGGATCCGGACCGTCGTCTTCGACAAGACCGGCACGCTCACCCGCGGCGAGATGGGACTCACCGACGTCCGCCCGGGGTCCGGCGTGGACTCCGAGCGGTTGCTGCGTCTGGCAGCCGCGGTCGAGGCGGGCTCGGAGCACCCGGTCGGCCGCGCCGTCGTGGCAGGTGCCCGCGACCGGGGCATCGAGGTGCCCGAGGCGACCGACTTCCGTGCGACAGCCGGCCACGGCGTGCATGCACGCGTCGACGACACCACCGTGTACGTCGGTCGACGGAAGCTGATCGACGACCACGGGCTCGCGCTGCCGGACGACCTGGCGGACAGTGCGACGGAGCTCGAGACCGAGGGACGCACCGCGGTGTACGCCGGCTGGGACGGCGCGGTACGCGGCGTGCTCGGCGTCGCCGACTTGCTCAAGGACGACGCGTGTGACGTCGTCGCGCAGCTACACGGCATGGGTCTCGAGGTCGCCATGATCACCGGCGACAACCGGCGCACCGCCGAGGCGATCGCCGCGCAGGTCGGCATCGACCGGATACTCGCGGAGGTGCTACCCGAGGACAAGGTCACCGAGGTACAGCGGCTACAGACCGACGGCCGCGTCGTCGCGATGGTCGGCGACGGCATCAACGACGCACCCGCGCTGGTGCAGGCAGACCTCGGCATCGCTATCGGCACCGGCACCGACGTCGCCATCGAGTCCTCCGACATCACCTTGATGTCCGGCGACCTCACCGGCGTGGTCACCGCGATCCGACTGTCCCGGCGCACACTGCGGACGATCTACCAGAACCTCGGCTGGGCATTCGGGTACAACACCGCCGCGATCCCGCTCGCCGCGCTCGGCCTGCTCAACCCGATCATCGCCGGCGCCGCGATGGCATTCTCCTCGGTCAGCGTCGTCACCAACTCACTCCGCCTCCGCCGCTTCGGCAAGAAGTGAAACCACCCCGTGACAAGGGACGTCCAGGACCTGTATGCGATGGACGGGGGCGTACATCGCCTATGCCGCGGTATTTCGGTACGGGCAGGGCCTGCGGGCCGTGCTGCCGTCATCGGGTGCGGTGGGAAACGGACAGGGCGTTCTCGATGCGGGTTGTGGCACGGGACTGAGCACGCTCGCGTTGATCGAGACACCGCAGACTCGAGGCTCGGGCTATCGCGCAATCCATGCGTACGACTTCACGTTCGGGTTTCGCCGTCCGCCGCGACGGGTAGACGCCGAGTTCGGCGCGCTCGTCATGAGGGGAGTGAGCGTGGCCAAGGTAGCGGTGTTCGTGCTCGCCGACACCGAGACGCATGGTGACCTGGCGCGTGCGGCGGCGTGGTGTACGGGATGTTGTTGTGGGTCATCGGTCCGCTGTTGTTGATGCCGGCGCGTCTTGGCATGCCGCTGTTCGCGGTCGACCGGACCGCGTTGATGAGCTTGATGGGACACATGATCTTCGGCTGGTGACGGCGTTGACGCTGCTCGGCATCCGCCGCCGCAGCAAGTCCTGACCGCCGGCGAACCGCACGACATGTCGCGTTACCTCCAGTCTCACGACGCCGGTGCGTGGCGTGCCGACGACGAGTCGGTGCGGTGGTGACTGTCAGTGAGACGACGCAGTTCGTGGAAGGAACCTCGGCGCTCGCCGGGTTTCCGGCACGTCGGCTGATGATCAGCGAGCGTTCTGGAGGACCGCATGTGTGACCTGGACGCCGTCTTCAAGGCGTACGACATCCGCGGGATCGTTCCGGAACAGTTCGACGAGGACGGCGCCGAGGCGGTCGGAGCCGCGTTCGCCAGGTTCACGCGTGCGGACGCGGTCATCGTCGCCCACGACATGCGGCACTCCTCCTGCCCGCTGGCCGCCGCCTTCGCAAGAGGCGTGACGGGGCGCGGTGTGGACGTGGTCGACGCCGGTCTCGGGTCGACCGACCTGCTGTACTACGCGAGCGGCTCGCTGGGCGTCCCGGGTGCGAGATGTTCACGGCCAGGCACAACCCCTGCTCAGTACAACGGCATCAAGCTGTGCCACGCGGGTGCCAGGCCGATCGGCAGGGACACCTGGCTCGACGAGATCCGTGCCCTCGTCGAGAGGGGAGTACACCGGCACCATGGCACCGGTGGCGCGCGGTTCGGTGTCGCGGCGCTAGAGACCGCCGAGGGCGACGTCACGTACCGCGAGTTCGCCGAGCTCGTCGAGGGCGCCGTCGACCGGCTCACCGAGCTCGGGCTGCGCCGCGGCGACCGGCTCGCCGTCGCCGCACCTAACGGTCTCGACATGGTCGTCGCGATCTGGGCCTGCGCCCGCGTAGGATTCGTGTTCACCGGCCTGTCCACCCGGCTGCGCGCGGACCCGTGGGCGGCGATGCTCAGCCACAGCGAGCCCGCCCTCGCTCTCGCCGCACCCGCGTACCTCGACCAACTGCGCGACGCTGTGTCGCGCGCCGGGCTTCCCGACGACCTCGCACGAGCGCTCGACGAGTTGCTCACCGGGCGACGCACACCGTGGCGCGGCGACTGCGCCGATCGTCGGTTCCCCGGCGAGGACGACGCGTACGGCGTCATCTACACCTCGGGCACGACCGGCCACCCGAAGGCGAGCCAGCTGGTGCACCGCGGCACCATGCACTCCGCTATCGCCTACGTCCGCACGCTCGGCCTCACCGAGGACGACCGCACCGCACTCGTGTTCCCGCTCTACTACGTCACCGCCCACGTCGCCCAGGAGGCCCCGATGATGCTCATCGGCGGCACCAGCATCACCGTCGCGGACTTCGACCCGGCCGGGTTCGTCGACCTGATTCGCGACCGCAATGTCAGTTACCTCATGGTCGTGCCCAACATCTGGCCGTTGCTGGTCCGCAACCCCGCCTCCGCTGGCCCGACCTCGGTCACGTCCGCATAGGTGCGTTCGGCGGCTCCCCGGTGCCGATCTTCACCATCGACGCGCTGCGGGAACGCATGCCACAGCTGCGGCTCTACGACTGCTACGGCCTCACCGAGACCCGCTCACCCGCCACCTGCCTCACCGACGGCGAGTTCGCCCGCAAACCCGGCTCGGTCGGCCGTGCGTTGCCGTGCGCCGACCTCGCCTCGACGACGACCACACGCTACCGCTTGGCGAGGTCGGCGAGCTGCTCATCCGCGGACCCATGGTCACCAGCGGCTACTACCGCGACCCGGAGGCAACCAAGGCAGCGATCGTCGACGGCTGGCTGCGCACCGGCGACTACGCCCGCGTCGACGACGAGGGCTACATCTACCTGCTCGACCGGAAGAAGGACGTCATCATCCGCGTCGGCAACAATATCTACTCCGTCGAGCTGGAGTACCTGCTCGTCCGCCACCCGGCCATCGCCGAGGCCGCCGCCGTCGGCGTCAGCAACCCGCTGACCTACCAGGACGTCGCCGTCTTCGTCGTCCCCGCAGCCGGTCGAACCATTGACGCAACCACCGTCCGCCGCTGGGTCAAGCAGCACCTGGCCGACTACGCCGTGCCGAGCCACGTCCACATCGTCGACGAGCTGCCCCGCAACCGCACCGGCAAGGTCGAGAAGACCCGGCTGCGACACCAGCTGGAGCAGACACCGAGCCCGCCCGTCGGTGACCAGAAATGCACTACGGCAGTGCTGGTGCCGGGGGCAGGTCGAGCTCGGTGCGTGCGTAGTGGTTGAAGTAGTTGGTGAACATGTTCGCGATCACGTGCGCGAAGAGCTCGGCGAGCTCCTCGTCCGTCCAGCTCGCGTCGACCGCGTGCTGCCAGGTGTCGTCGTCCACCTCGCCGAGGTTCTTCGCCGCGCCGCGGGCGACGGCAAGTAGTGCGTCGAGCTTGTCGGCGACCGGGTTGTCCGCGCGGATCGCCTTGGTCTGGTCTTCCGACAGTCCGGCGCGCAGCCCCGCGGCGGTGTGCGCGGCCTGGCAGTAGTCGCATCCGTCGACGGCGCCGACCGCGAGCGCGATCGCCTCCCTCGTG
>WHTA01000130.1 GCA_009379825.1 Streptosporangiales bacterium | reverse complement strand
CCTTCTTCTGGTAGGTCTTGCTCACAGCGGTCCCCTTCCTTCTTCGGTGTACTTGGCGGTTCACCAGAGGACCTACCACTCGGCAGGCCTCAGGCGGGGGACCGCCACCTTCAAGTTCTACGACCGCCGGGACAACCTCTGGGGAACCGTCGCGCTGATCGACATCCTGAAGGAAGCGGTCCTGCGCACCGGGTGTTTGAACGACGTCAGTGCCGTCGCCGGCAGCGGCACACTGCCGGTCGAGGTGCTGGCCGAACGGCTGATGCTGGCGATCTACGCCTACGGCACCAACACCGGGATCCGGGCGGCCGCTGCCGGCGGCGGGCACGGCCATACCGAGGACGAGATCCGCTACGTCCGGCGGCGATACCTGACCCGCGACACCGCGCAGGCGGTCGCGATCGGTATCGCCAACGCGACGTTCGCAGCGCGCCAGCAGACGCTGTGGGGTGACGGGTCGACCGCGGTCGCCTCGGACTCAACCCATTTCCGGTCCTACGACCAGAACATCTTCACCGAGTGGCACTCGCGCTACGGCGGTCGGGGGATCTTGATCTACTGGCACGTCGAGCGCGGGTCGATGGTCGTGCACTCCCAGACCCTGCGTGCCTCGGCCTCGGAGGTGCACGCGATGGTCGAAGGCGCCATCCGGCACGGGACCACGATGAAGGTTAAGGGCAACTACGTCGACAGCCACGGCCAGTCCGAGATCGGGTTCGGCATCACGAGGCTGCTCGGGTTCGACCTGCTCCCGCGGATCAAACGGATCAACAAGGTCCGCCTGTACCGGCCCACGACTGTCCAGCCGGAGGCGTACCCGCAGCTGGCGCCGGCGCTGACCCGCCCAATCCGGTGGGACCTGGTCGAGCAGAACTACGACCAGATGATCAAGTACGCCACCGCCATCCGCCAAGGGACCGCCTCGACCGAGGCGATCCTGCGCCGCTTCACCCGCTCAGCGTCACACCCGACATATCAAGCGATGCTGGAGGTCGGTCGAGCCCAGCGCACGATCTTCGTGGCTCGCTACCTGCGCAGCCGCGAACTGCAGCGTGAGATCACCGAAGGCCTCAACGTCGTCGAGGCGTTCAACGGAGCGAACTCCGTCATCTATTACGGCAAGGGCGGCGAGATCGCGTCCAACCGTCAAGACGAGCAGGAGATGACCGTACTGTGCCTGCGGATCTTGCAGGCGGCGCTGGTGTACGTGAACACCCTCATGCTCCAAGACGTCCTCGCCGAACACGACTGGACCGACCTACTCACCCCGGAGGACCGCCGCGGGCTGACACCTCTGTTCTGGCAGCACGTGCTTCCATACGGCGAGGTGAAGCTCGACATGACCGCACGCCTCAGCATCCGGACTGGCGCGCCAGCCGGCAGCCCGTAAGCGGATCCATCTACGGGATGCTCGCCAGCCCGCACGGAATGCGGCAGATCCCGGATGCTTCATCGTCTGACTATCCCGCCATCCCGGCAGGCGTCCTGTAGCGTCGTGACGCGAGTTGGTCCGCAGCGTCACTGAGTGGAGGCCGAGCTGCAGGCCGAGGGGAAACTGATGGATGCGTACGCGGACAACCTGGCCCGGGCTCGGGAGGCCCATGCGGCGCAGGACTGGGCTGGCGTCGCTGCCAACTTCGACGCGGTGCCGACCGAGCAACTCACCGCAGACGACGTCGCAGCCCATGCCGATGCGATGGCGTGGCTCGGCCGGATCGAGGACACTCTGCGGCTGACCGCTGCGGCCTGCGAGGCATTCGAAGCAGACGCCCGGCCGGCCGAGGCCTCGTGGGCAGCGATGCTGTTGGGGCTCTTTCACATGGGGCGGGGCGACGAGCCGCAGGCCATGGGCTGGTTCGGTCGTGCCGGACGGCTGCTGGAGGGGAACCCGGACTTCCCCGCGCAAGGACTGCTGCTGCTGGTCACCGGGGTAGAGGCGAGCCTGCACGCGGGCAAGCCGGCGGCAGCGGTTGAGGCGGCGCGCCAGGTGCAGGCCCTCGGCAGACGGATCGACGAGGCTGGACTCGTGCTCATGGGCCTCAACGGAGAGGGCCGCGCCCTGATCATGGCCGGCCAGATGGCCGACGGGTTGGCGCTGCTCGACGAGGCGATGGTCACCGCCATCGACAGCGATCTGCCCCCCTTCATGTCGGGCAGCCTCTATTGCCACACCATCGCCGCCTGTCACGAGATCGCAGACTTCCACCGGGTGTCCCGCTGGACCGACCTGACCGAGGACTGGTTGTCCACACTTCCCGCGGTGGGGGTCTTCGGTGGCCTGTGCGCCGTGCACCGCGCGCAACTCCACGTCCTCCGCGGCGCGTGGGACGAGGCCGAACGCGCGGCACTGCAGGTCGTGACAGACCTCGACGCGATGCGCGTCGACTACGCGGCGGAGGCCTGGTACGTGGTCGGTGATGCGCGCAGGTTGCGCGGCGACCCGGATGCTGCCGCGGCGTACGACGAGGCGCACGCGCGCGGACGTGACCCGCAGCCGGGTCGGGCGCTGTTGCGGTTCGGTGGCGGGGACGCAGCCGGGGCAGCGACGGCGGTGCGCACTGCCGTGACAGCCGCCGGCGACGACCCGCTTCGCCGGGCGCCGCTGTGCGCCGCCGCGGTCGAGATCGCCCTTGGCGCGGGACGGCTGGAGGATGCCAGGGCCGCCGCATCCGAGCTCGCCGAGACCGCGGCGAGGTACGCCACCTCGGGTCTCGAGGCAATGGCGGCCGGTGCCCACGGCGCCGTACTGCTGGCCGAGGGCCTCGCCGAGGAAGCGCTTCCGGTGCTTCGCGACGCCTGCCGACGCTGGCACGAGCTGGGAGCGGTGTACGACGCCGCCGGGGCCTGTGTCCGGCTTGCTGCGGCCTATCGCGCGCTCGGCGACGAGGTCTCCGCGGAAGCAGAGGCGGCGCGGGCAGAGGCGGCGTTCGAGCGGCTGGGCGCACATCGTCCGGTGCCGGAGCTACCCGACGGGCTGACCCGGCGCGAGTGCGAAGTCCTGGCTCTGGTGGCCGACGGTCGCTCCAACCGGGTCATAGGCGAGAGACTGTTCATCAGCGACCGAACGGTGGCCCGGCACCTGACGAACATCTTCGGCAAGATCGGGGTCACGTCCCGAACCCAGGCCGTGCGCTACGCGATCGACCACCGGCTGACCCTCACCCGGTGAGCCGGCTACGCACTACCGCGTAGTACGGCCGCCGCAGGTTGGCCAATCACGCCGATGCCGGCCACCTGCCACACGTCCGATGATCCCAGTAGACGCACCGAACAGCGGTGCCTCGAACGGGAGCAGGAACTATGACTGACACGAGAATTCACCGAGCGGTCTCCGCCGACGGCACCGAGATCGCCGGACGAGTGCACGGAGAGGGACCCGCGCTGGTCCTGGTCCACGGTGGGATCGGCGACGGCGAGTACGCCTGGGACGCGGTGCTGCCCCACCTGACCGCCAGGTTCACCTGCTACCTGCCGAGCACCCGTGGCCGCGGGCTGTCGAGCGACAACCCGGACCATTCGCCGCCGCACCTGGAGGACGACGTCACGGCCTTCGTCGAGAGCATCGGCGAACCGGTCGACCTGGTCGGCTGGTCGGGCAGCGGGGCCTGGGTGCTCGGGGCTGCGGCCCGCAGTGCCTCGGTGTCCGCGGTGGCCCTGTTCGAGCCCGCGGTGATCTCGGTGATGGGACCCGACGACCAAGCCCGGACCATGGCCATGGCGCAGCAGATGGGTACCGCGGCCGGCGACGGTCGGCTCGCCGATGCGTTGCGGGCGTTCGCCCCGTGGATCTGCAACGACGAGGAGGTTGCCGCCCTGGAGCGGACGGACTTCCACCAGCGGTGGTCGGACGGAGTCCCGGCGATGCTCCGGTTCATCCAGGGCGACGCTCCCTACGAGGGCCCCCGGTCCACCGATCCCGAGGCGCTCGCCCGGGTCGCCGTACCGGTGCTCCTCCTGCAGGGCGAGCGGACCCGCCTCGCGACCTGGTTCACCGATGCCGCGGAGCACATCGCCCGTCACGTCCCCGACGCGCAGGTCTGCGAGCTGCCGGGGCTCGGGCACTTCGCCCCGGTGCTCGCCGGCGCATCCATCGCCGACGAGCTGGTGACCTACTTCGAGTCGGTCCGGAGTGAGTCTCGTGCCTGAACGACACATCACGCTGCAACGTCGCATGTCGGCATCCACGTGTTCCGTCTGGGCCCTGTACGCCGACTTCCCGAACCTGGCCAACCACTGGACTGGCCTCAGGGCCTCCAGCGCCGTCGGCGACCAGGCCGGCGGCGTGGGTGCCCGCCGCCAGGTCAGGCTGAAGCCGGTCGGCAGGATGGAGGAGACCGTCACCGTCTGGGAGGAGGGATGCCGGATCGACACCCAGAACCAGCCCAGCTGGTCGGTTCCGTTCAAGCAGGCCCGGTCCTCACTCACGCTCGAGCCTGCCGGAGAGGGGACGGTGACCACGTTCGACTATCACTACCTCCCCCGGGGCGGCCCGTTGGGCCGCATCACCGGCCCACTGATCGACAGGATGTTGACGGCGACCTTCGCCGACATGCTGGCCGCCTCCGAGAAGGCGGCCCTCGCGAACGGATGAGACGGCCGCGAGGTCAGCCGTGGGAGGTGGCGAACCGTTCGAACCGGCTGGCGCCGAACTGGTCGAGGAGTGCGTTGACGCCGGGGTGGTCCGTCGGTGTGAGCAGGAAGAGGCTGTCGATGCTCTGCAGCGTCATGAGCTCGTCGAAGAGACCCGTCTCCTGCATCTGACCGATGTGCTGCATCAAGGCATCGCCGTCTGCCCACTCCTCGTCGAAGGACACCGTGCCGCTTTCGCGGTCGCCGTAGCCCTCGACGCGCACGGCACCTGGCGACTGTCGCACGTGGTCCTCCCACTTCCTGATGAAGTCGACCTCGGTCGAGGTAGTCGTCGTAGTGGGAAACCTTGCCCTGGCTGACTCCGATCACTGCGAGCGGATGGCCCATCGGCACCGCCGTAGAGACTCAAAATTGCCATCCAGCCGGCGCGCGCGGGTCAGGGTGGTAGGCGCAGTAGGTGCCGGTGCGGATGGTGTGGCTGAGGTGCTCGCCCAGGGTGGGGTGGTGTTCACCGATCTTGGTCATCGCCTGGCGGACCGAACGGGTTACGGCGGCTCGAGCGCGTTCGGACGCGGACGCAGCTCGTCGGCCGCGACCTCCGAGACCAAACGCGCGTGCGAGCTCTCGAACGAGGAAGTCGCGTTCGGCATCTGCCTGGGCGAGGCGCTCGGCGTCCCCGATGGTGCGCGCCTGCTCGATGTCGTCGTCGAACTCGGCGATGCGTCGGCGGTAGGCGTCCTTGGCTCGGGCGTCGAGAATCTCGCCCGCATCGCCGAGTGCCGAGTGCGGCAGGTTGGCCACCTGACCGCTGTCGACCCGAGAAGCCCGGCCGGTCTCGGCGGCGACGAGATCCAGCACGTGGTACTCCCGGTCGGGTTCGGCGAGGAGCCGCACGAGGTAGCGCATGCCCTTGAGGTCGCGCACGCGAACGGTGTGCCCCTCGAAGATCACAGTCCAGTAGTCCCCTCGCGACGAAAGACGTTGACGCTCTCAGTGGGCTGTTCCCCGGCTGCATCGCGGCGCTCGACGTGTGCTGGTGGGGACACGGAGGGCGCGGTTTCGATCCGGTCGAGGATCTCGCGGGCCGCTGCGCGCTCCAAGAACGCCCGGTGCTCGCTACCGCGGGCGGCATGGGCGTCGGACAGGTCCATGCGTGCGCGTGCCGCCTCGTAGGGGGCGCCGACCTCGTTCCACAGTCGCACCGCTTCGGACAAGCACTGCTCGGCGCCGGCCGCATCGCCGCCGGCGAGTCGCACTCGTCCGCGAGCCAGCGTGGCGCCGGCGAGCAACGCCTTGTTGTCGAATCGGGCAGCCACGAGCTCCAACTCGTCGGCGGCTGATCGTGCCCGGCCGAGGTCGCCGGCCGCGATCTCGATCTCGACCTGGGCCTCGAGCAGCGGAGCGCGGTGCAGGTCGCTGGTCGGTGGTCGCTCCTTCGAGGGCACCCGGATGGGGCGTTCGAGGGCGTCTCGTATGGAGGCGGCCGCGGTGGCCGGGTCTCCTTGAGCCAGGCGCACCAGCGCCAGACCGGGTTGGGGATCCCACCCGGCGCGGTGTGCGGCGAGCAGGGCCTCCTCCGCGCCCTTGATATCTGCCTTGTGCAGGCGAATCACTCCGAGCTCGTTCAGCGGCCAACCGAGTTCGCGGCGCAGGTAGGGGCGCAGCTCCTCACAGGCCATCAACGCCTCACCCTCCGCCTCGCTGCACGACCCACGAAGCCGGAGGATCTCCGCGCGGTGGACCCGGCACCGGCCGTGCACGCTCCCGACGGCATTCGTCTGGCACCACCGCTCCATCGCCTCCGTCCACTCCTCGGCTAGGTCGTACTGGGCGAGACCCTGCAGAGCGCACACGAGCTCGCAGTAGACGATGCCCGTCGAGAGCGGATCGAGGTCTCCGGAAACCGCCGCCACCCCTGCTTGGTCTAGCAGGGCCAGCCCTTGCTGGACGTGGCCGTCCAGGATGAGGAGGCGGGCTTCGGTCACCGTGCCGATGGCGGCTGCCGCCAGGTCTCGCTTCGAACCAATCTTGACAGCTACCCGGGCCCATTGCCGAGCGCCGGACAGGTCTCCGGTCAGCATCCGCTCGTTGGCGCGTACGGCCGCGAACCACGCTCCCACGCCTCGATCGTCGCGTCGAGGTGGCCGGCCGCGTACGCGACCTCGCCGAGCAACACTAGATCAGTGGGCGCGAGGGGGCCGTTCTCGTCGGCGCCTACGAGCAGATCGAACGCCTCGTGCCAGTCGCCCACGGCTGCGGCGGAACGCGCGCGCTCGACCGCGCCAGGACCAGCGACATCACTCATCGCGCCTCCTGTCCCGTGACCGCTCAGGGTGCGATCCTGCGGCACCGAACCGTAACCGTGGGGGTTACCGCCGTAACAGTCTTGCTCACGCCCTCTGTGAGGAAGCAGATCCTCGCCACCGGGCGAGCTAACTGAGGAGGACTCATGGAAGGCACGATCGCAGAATCCGAGGCGGACCCGACTCGCCGGAACCTCGGGCACGTCCCGCGTTCAGGCGTCGTCAGCACGAACGGGCAGGAGCTGTTCTACGAGACTCATGGAGCCGGCCCGCCACTCGTCCTGGTGATGGGCATCGGGTACGACTCGTCGCTGTGGACCCTGCAGCAGGTCCCGGCGCTCTCCACCCGGTTCACACTCGTCCTCCTCGACAACCGCGACGCCGGCCGCAGGTCTCGAGCCAACCACCCGTACAGCATCGCCGACATGGCCGACACGGGGACTACTTGCCCTTAACCACGGACACGATCATCGCTGTGACCATCGGCCGCGCCATCACGGACGCATACGACCTTTGGATGCTCCCGCCGCTAACGCTCGGTTGTTCTCACGAACACGCGTTCTGGCCAGGGACCTTTAGCATCAGCTCCCACACACTCCATCAGGTGGTCACAGACGTGGCCACCTCAACGGCGGCGGCTGGGTACCGCCTAGCAATGTCAACGGGCACGGCGGCAACTACACATTGGCCAACGCAGCTCAGGAAGCCAACTTAACCGGCCCGCACGTCACGCTGTTTCCCAGCAGTGATGACATACGGCACGCTCGAACCGCCGCGGAGTTGGCGACCAGCGCGCACGAAGACATGCACGCAGGTGAGTTTGAAGTGTCGATACTGCTGCATGCGTACCCAGACCTAGTGTCGCGCTATTGAAGTTGCTTGACCTCTGGTCGCGTGGGGGATGATCTGGTCGGCGGTCTTGGTCCACACGAACGGCTGGCAGCGTTCGTTCCAGGCGTCGATGTAGATCTCGATCGCGGCGATGAGGTTCTTGACGCTGGTGAAGGTGCCGCGGCGGATCGCCTGTCGGGTGATGATGCCGAAGAAGATCTCGACCATGTTCAGCCAGGAGCCCGAGGTCGGGGTGAAGTGCAGCGTGATCCGCTTGTTCTTCGCCAGCCAGCTGGTCACGGCCGGGTGCTTGTGAGTGGCGTAGTTGTCGCAAACGATGTGCAGCCGCCGGCGCGGGTAGCTCTTCGCGACGTGCCTTAAGAAGCGCAGGAACTCCTCGTGCCGGTGCCGCGGGTAGCAGGCATCGGTCACCTTGCCGGTCGCGACCTCCAGCGCCGCGAACAGCGTCGTGGTGCCGTGCCGGACGTAGTCGTGGGTCTGTTTCTCCGACATACCCAGTCGTAGCGGCAACACCGGCGCAGTGCGGTCCAGCGCCTGAACCTGCGACTTCTCGTCCACGCACAGCACGATGGCCTTGTCCGGCGGGTTCAGATACAACCCGATCACGTCGCGGATCTTGGCCTCCAACTCGGGATCGGTGGAGAACTTGAACGTCTCGACTCGCCAGGGCTGCAACCCCCATTTCTTCCACGTCGTGGATACCGTGAAGTCGCTGACGCCCAGATGATCGGCCAACAGCCGGCTCGACCAGTGCGTGATGCCGAGCTTCTCCGGCGGCGGCTCCAAGGTCGCGAGCACGACAGCCACCGGGTCGATACGACGCGGGCGCCCGGACTTGGGCCGATCGTCCAGCCCGTCGATACCCTCGGCCGCGAACCGTCGCTTCCACCCGATCACCGCTGGCTTACTCAACCCGACCCGGCGCACGATCTCGGTCGTGCCCACCCCGTCGGCAGCCAGCAGAACCACCCTGGCCCGCTGCGCCAGTCCCGCCTTCATCGACGGCGCGCGCGTCCACGACAACAACTCCTCGCGATCCCGCGAGGACAGCTCCACATCCACAGCCGGCGCCATGCATCATGATCCCACAGGTAAAGCTATTTACCTAGCGCGACACTAGTTGCCCACGGGTATCAGACCACTGACCATCACGCGCCAGACCGGCCACTACTTCACCTGCTAGGCATGTCCGCCTACACCAGCACCGGCGTCATTGGGCACCCGTCACTGGCTAGTGCTGACAAGGGCAGAGCTGTTCTTGCAGCACTCACCGAACGATTCGAGCTGCACTTGAAGGCACTCACCGGGGAGTGACCGCACGAACCTT
>WHTA01000129.1 GCA_009379825.1 Streptosporangiales bacterium | reverse complement strand
TACGAAGACTCATACCTACCCACCGGCTCCATGGGCGGTACCGCCGAGGAGGCCCTCGACACAGCCTGCGGTCTCTACCTCGCCGACCCGACCGCCTGGACCTGAGCCCCCGACGAACTTCCGGAGATGCCCACTAGCCGGTGACCTCGTCGAGGTAGACGGCATGGTGGGAGAGCAGGTGGTGCAGGGAGGCGAGTACGCGCCCCAGCATACGTTCAGGGTCGGCCGATGGGACGGGCTGGCGCCCGCGGTGTCGTACGGTCGGCCACCGGCTCACCGGCATCGCGGGCTTCGTCGACCAGGAACCGGTAGCCGAACCCCGGATCGTCACGATAGGCGTCGAACAGCGCGTTGGCGCGATAGGCCGCCTCAAGTTCAGCGTCCGTCACGGGATTAGCCAGCCACCAGTAGCAGGGCTGACAAGCGATCCTGAGCACCCCGGCACGTCACCGTGACGGCGATACCGTCACCGACCAGCTCACGGACGAGCGGGTACATCATTTCCCCGGCAGGTTCGCCTGCGAGAGATACGCTGCTGCCCGGCGCAGGACCTCGTTCTCCTGCTCGAGCAACCGGATCCGCTTCTTAGCCTCACGCAGTTCGGTGGTCTCGCCGGCGCCCAACCCCGGCCTCACACCGTCCTCGACACCGGCGGTATGCTGAACCGCCTCGGCATGTCCGGAGACGTTGGTGTGTCCCGGCTTCGCTGGAGGTGAGTTGCTGGATTCTTGTGCCACTTGATCTTTGAAGGAGTGGCATGGGAAGGCGTGGCTATCCACCGGAGTTCCGGCGCAAGGTGTTGGATCTGGTCGAGGCGGGTCGTTCCGTCGCGGAGGTCGCCGATGACCGCGGTATCGGCGACCGGTCGATCTATACCTGGCGGCGGCAGGACCGCGTCGATCGGGGCCTTGAGCCGGGTCTGAGCAGTGCGGAGAAGGCAGAGCTGACCGCGGCGAAGCAGCGAATCGCCGAGCTGGAGACCGAACTGCGGGCCACCCGTCGCGGGATCGAGTTGGTGCGAGAGGTGGTGCCCCCAAAAGGAGGTTCGAAGCGATCACGGTGATGGCTGGCGAAGGCATCCCGGTCGAGGTTGCTTGCCGGGTCCTGGATGTCTCGGTGTCGGGGTATTACGACTGGCGGTCCCGGCCGCCCTCGGCGCGGGCGATCCGGCACGCCTGGCTCACCGATCTGATCACCGAGGTCCACCAGTCCTCACGTGGGATCTACGGAGCTCGTCGAGTGCATGCCGAACTTACCCTCGGCCGCGGCGTCGCCGTCGGACACGGCGCAGTGGAGTTGCTCATGCGCCGCGCCGGCCTCGCCGGTGTGACCGGACGCCGGAAATGGCGCCGAGCCACGCCGGACCAGATCGCCACCGACCTGATCAACCGCGACTTCACCACCACCGCGCCCAACCGCAAGTGGGTCACCGATATCACCGAACACCGCACACGCGAAGGCAAGGTCTACTGCGCCGTCGTCCTCGACGTCTACTCGCGCCGCGTGGTGGGCTGGTCCATCGATTCTTCGCCCACCGGCGCGCTGGTGACCAATGCACTCGGGATGGCCATCGACACCCGCACGCCGTAGGCCGGTGCGATCATCCACTCCGACCACGGCGTGCAGCACGGGTCATGGGCGTTCACCCAACGCGCCAAGGACTCCGGCCTCATCCCCTCGATGGGCAGTGTCGGCGACTGCTACGACTGTCAACGCGATGATGGAGTCGTTCTGGTCTCGAATGCAAGTCGAGCTACTCGACCAGCGGCGCTGGCGCACCAGGATCAAGCTGGCCAACGCGATCTTCGAGTACCTCGAGGTCTGGCACAACCGCCGACGCCGACACAGCAGACTCGGCATGCTCACCCCGATAGAGTTCGAGAACACGACGACCAACGTGGCATGACATCCAGCAACGCGACTCCGCGAAACCCGGGACACACCAGACGACATCAGCCTTGCTCGCAGACCTGTCGTTATCGGTGAACGAATCAACGACCTTCCAGCCGAGACGCTTCGCTGTCGCACGGTTCACCTTGCGCTGATCGCGGACACCGTGCTCGCCGCTCTCGTCGTCACTACTGATGCGTTCGTACGAAACGACGGGAACGGGCTCGCCTACCGTAGGCTCCGTGTTCGCCATAAAATAATACGACCTAAAGAGTAGCACTGCCACCAGCAGTACCTGTCCGACACCAAGAACCCGAACGGGTACTGCGGCCTCACCGGCACTGGCGTGAGCTGCCCGGTCGGGTTGGGTGTTACGGCCACGGGCTCCGAGAGCTAGCCGCCTACGCTGCCTGGTCGGTGTGCTCCGAAGTGTTGCGGGGCCGGCCGGCGAGTGCGGCGAGGAGCGCGGCGGCGAGGGTGAGGCCGGCGAGCAACCCGTAGGCGGTGGGGTAGCTGCCGAGCCGTTCGGCGAGAAGGGCGCCAGCGGCAGGGGAGACAGCGACGGTGGCGGTGATGGGTGCGGCGAAGATGCCGTTGAGGTGGCCGTAGGCGTGGGTGCCCCATCGGTCGGACACGGTGGTCGCTTGCAGGAGCGTGTAGATGCCGCGGATCGCGCCGGCGACTACGGCTAGGGCGATGAGCGGCACGACGGGGCCGGGCAGGACGCCCAGTGCGAGCACGCTGAGTGCGCCGGCGGTGAGGATGGCGACGGTCCGGCTGCGTGGTGTGGTGCGGCGAGTGAGGGCGGCGTAGCCGAGTCGGCCGAGGAGTTGTCCGGCGCCGCAGAGGCCGAGGGCGATCGCGGCGAGGTGGGTTCCGATGCCGCGTGCGGTGAACAGTGGCACGAGGTTGACGGTGGCGGCGTACATGCCGAGCGCGCCGGCGGCCATGGCGACGGCGAGCAGGACGAACTGTCTGCTGTGCGCCACGGCCTTGACGTAGCCGGGGTCGCGGCGCGTCTGCGTGGTGGTGCGGGGCCAGGCCGGTGTGAGGAACGCCAGGTGCAGCGGGATCGTGATGACGGCGAGGATCCCGGCGAGGACGAGGTAGCTGCCGCGCCAGCTGAAGTGGTCGAGCAGGACGGCGGTCAACGGTGCGAAGACGGTGCTTGCCAGTCCGCCGGCGAGGGTGAGCACGGTCAGCGCGCGCACCCGGTTCGGGCCGTACCAACGGGTGACGGCGGTGAACGCGGGTGGGTAGAGCACCGCCGATTGTGCGAGTCCGGTGAGCACCCAGGCGGCGAAGAACCACGGCAGCGTTGGCGCGGCCGCGAGGGCGAGTACGGCGAGCGCGCCGAGAACGGAACCGGCGGTCATCACCGGGCGCGGGCCGTAGCGGTCGATCCAGCGGCCGACCCAGATGCCGGCCAGCGCGGAGGTGATCGCACCGGTGGAGAACGCCGCCATTGCCGCCCCGGTGGTCCAGCCGGTGTCGCGGGTCAGGTCGGCGAGCATGACGGGGAACGCGTAGTACAGCACGCCCCAGCTGGTGATCTCCGTGACGCACAACGCGACCAACGCACGGCGCAGCCGGGACGGGTGTTGGTCGCCCGTCCCGGCTGCGGCGATGGTCTCGTGCGGTGAGGTCACGTACAGGCCGGCTGCGGTGGGTTCTCGCCGGCCTGGTCGGCCGCGAACGCGGCGAACCGCAGCGCGGCTGTGTGGTCGAGACCGAGCTCGTCGGCGGCATTGAGTACGGCGTCGGTGGTGGTCTCGGCGGTGCCCATGTGCTTGGCGGTCGCGGTCATCAACTTGTCCGGCACATCCTGTGCGAGGCCGAGTTCGTCGGTGATGACCTGCAGTCCGTTGCTGACCGAGCACACCCCGGTCTCCGGGAGTTCCAGCTGCACCTGGCGGGCGGCGGCCCAGTCGCCGGCGAGGGCGGCGACGACGGAGCGGACCTGCTCGTACCCGGTGGCCATCAGGAACGTCGGGGCGCGGCCGTAGCTCTTCGCGCCGACGGCGTAGAAGCCCGGCTCAGGATGGGTCAGCTCGTCGATGCCGTGCGGGTAGACGGTGCCGCAGGAGTGCACGTTCGGGTCGATCAACGGTGCCAACTCCCTGCTGGCCTCGAGTACCGGGTCCAGGTCCAGCCGCAGCTCGCCGGCCAGGCGCCAGTCCGGCCGGTAGCCGGTGGCTGCGACGACCCGGTCGGCGACGAGCGCCCGGCCGTCGGTGTCGTGCAACTCCACCGCACCGTCCGGTCGCGGCCGGACGGCGTGCACGGTGAAGCCGGCGGCGAGGTCGACGCGGCCGCTGTCGACCAGGGCACGCAGCCCGGCGCCGAGCGCGCCACGGGCGGGCAGCTGGTCGTCCTCGCCGCCGCCGTAGGCGCGGTCAGGGGCGCCGCCGCGGATCGCCCAGGTGACGCGGGTCCCGGGTGCGTCGTCGGCCAGCTGCGCCAGCGCCAGCAGCGTGGTCGCGGCGGAGTGGCCGGCGCCGACGACCACCGTGTGCCTGCCGGCGTACGCGTCACGGTCGGCGCCGAGTACGTCCGGCAACGCGTGGTCGACCCACGCGGCAGCGTCGGCCTCGCCGTGGGCGGGCAGCCCGTTGCCGCCGAGCACGTTCGGCGTGCGCCAGGTGCCCGACGCGTCCAACACCGCTCGTGCGGTGATCTCCTCGCCCGTGGCCGTTCGTACGAGGAACGGCGCCTCGTCCCGCCCGCGGGTGCGTACCCGGTCGGTGCCGACGCGGGTGACTACGACCACATCGGCGCCGAATCGCAGGTACGGTGCCAGCGCGGGCAGCTTTGCGAGCGGTTGCAGGTACTCCTCGACCAGCTCGGCACCGGTCGGCAACCCGGCGTCGTCGGGCAGGGCCACCCCGGCGGCGGTGAGCAGCCGGCGTGCGGCTGCGTCGACGTTGAACTCCCACGGGCTGAACAGCCGCACGTGCCGCCACTGCTCGATCGATGCGCCGACCCTCGCGCCCGCCTCGAGCACGAGGAACGGCAGTCCGCGTTCGACCAGGTGCGCGGCGGCGGCGAGCCCGACCGGCCCCGCCCCGATCACCACCACCGGCCCCGTACCCGCACTGACCTGCTGTCCGCTCACGATTCCTCCATCATGTCATGCAACAGCCGTCACTATAAACAGTAAATACTGTTGATGGCAACATGTGCTTTACTGGAGGGATGACACGCGAACTCGACGTCGCCCTGCTCGACGTGACCGCCGACACCGACCTGGCTGAGCGGACCCGGGTGCTCGCGTCCTGCCTGAAGGCACTCGGCGACGAGAACCGACTGCGGTTCCTCCTGCTGCTCGCCGAGCGCCCGCGCACCGTTCGCGAGCTGACCGACGCGACCGGAATGAGCCAGACGCTGGTCAGCCACCACCTCGCACCCCTGCGGCAGCAGGGCCTGGTCACCGTCACCCCGCAGGGACGCAGCAACGTCTACGCCCTGTGCTGCGAAGCACTCGCCGCCCCCGGCCAGCTGCTCGCCAGCCTGGCCGCCCTCACCCCCGAAGGCGAGAACGCCTGCTGCACACCGTCGGGAACGGCCAGCGAATCGCCGTCCGCCTGAGCGGGCCATGGGTCGTACGGACGCGAGTGCGCTGCCTCGTGATGCGAAGCCTGCTGCGAACTCTTCGTCCGACCAAGCGCCGTGTGGCAGCGTTGTCGACCGTCCCTGTCGCGATTGCCGTGACCGTGACGGCAACGCAGGTTGCCAGTGCCGATGAGCTGGGCGCGGCGGCTACCGGTCTGACGGTGATGGACTGGAACATCCACGGCAAGGGCGCCGATATCTCTGCGATGGCCGACCTGGTCAACTCCCACGGGATCGACGTCCTCACCGTGCAGGAGATCCAGCGGGCGAAGCGCGACCAGGTGAAGGACCTGGCCGACGAGCTCAGGTGGTACACCTCGGACCTGAGCGATCACACCCACTTCAGCCAGGCCGACCGTCCGGGACCGTGTGACGCCGAGGAGTCGGGCTGGGTGGGTAACGCCGTACTGTCGAAGTACCCGATCGCGGAGCGGGTGACGGTTCGGCTGTCGCCGAAGGATCAAGGCTGCCCGGTGCAATCGGGGTGATGTCCGGGGTCAAGCTCGATCTGCCTTGTTCCGACTACATCAGGGTCTTCACCTCCCACTTCACCCCGGGCGCTTCGCAAGCAGCCACCGACTATCGCCAGGCGCAGGCGGTCAAGGTGCTCAAGTATCTCCGCCATGACGGTCCGCTGCTGTTCACCGGCGACGTCAACGCGCGCGACACCGGGCCATCCACGGATGGTTCACCCAGAAAGGCTGGCTCGACACCGGCGGCGAGTATTCGGACGATCCGACCCACGGCGATCGCCGCATCGACTACATCTCGCCAAGGACGTCGCAGTGAGCGACGGATACGTCATCGACTCCACGCTGTCGGATCACCGCCCATTGGTGATGCGCATGGCAATGAAGTGAACTGTTTCTGCCGGCGGCACTCGTCTTGCTCATGGTGGCCTGTGGTGGTGTTGTCTCGAGACTGACAACACCACCACGGGCGTCTCCCGCCCCCGGGAGTCGGAGCCTGCGCCCCCAAAGGCCCCTCTCGGGGCGCTCACAAAACCAACAGTATGTAGGCGAACAGTCGCTATTGCAAATGTTGGCTGGCGTAGTATTATTCGGGCATGACGACTAGCCGTGACACCGCGCCGTACCCTGCGTTGTCGGTCGACGCCGAAGAGGCCTGCGTACCTATCTGCGGTCGCATGCACTGCTGCGACGCGTGCTCGACGCGGACCTACGGGCGGAGCACGGCATGACGTTGGCGATGTACGACGCGTTGGTCCAGCTCTCCGAGGCTCCGGGTCAGCAGCTCTACATGAAGGATCTGGCCAACAGGCTTCTCTACAGCGCCAGCGGCCTCACCCGTCTTGCCGACGCCCTCGAGCGAGCCGGTTACGCTCGGCGCCAGACCGATCCGACCAACAGGCGAGCGACCTTGGTCACCCTGACTCCCGAGGGCATGACGGCGCTCGAAGCCGCTTGGCTCACCCATGCGCGCGGTGTCCAGGATCACTTCGTCTCACACATCCCGAGCAGCCAGATATCCGGCATTGCGTCTGCGTTCCGCGCGGTCACCGATGGCCTGGAACAAGCGACGCCTGACGGTCGGTAGGCGGTTCGAGATCCGGCGTGGCGCGGCGGCGAAGAATCTGCCACAGAAACTTTTGCGCCGTCGATATTTCGAATCGACCCTGATTTAGAACGACAAAATTGGGGCGTTCGAATGACAGTTGTAACGTATGCCCGTTCCCGTCGATGAACCTGATTTGCCCTGGGATTGTTATCAGGATGACTATTCCAAAGAAGAAACTATTTGGTTTGACGGATGCATGGATTGCAGTGATCTGGACTGCCCCGAAGTTTGATCTGCCCCGATCTCATCGAGTAACTCACTCGATGTGGTGAGCGGCTGGCAGCCGGGAGGACTCGTACCTACCGGTGGTGGCGTCTGCCGGACGGGGGACTGACTGCCACTACCGGAGTTCCCGGCTGCCAGCCTTCGTCCAGCACCCGTTGACGACCACCCAGCGGGCACAGAGACCCGACCGCTGCGTCACGCGGACTCGTCGGTAGCGCGTGGGACGTCTTGCCACGGCGCTACGTGCCATGTCTTGCAGGTGGTGCATCGCCAGACGTGGCACAGGAGGCCCTGCCCGCTCGTGTTGTGTGCGGCCGCTCGAGCGGCCGCACGGGGAGTATTGCTCTTGTGTGGCACACCCAAGTCCGACTCCTGTGCTCGTGAGGCGGATGCAACGATGTTGCCGCGAAGCGCGTTCTGAGCGAAGCCGGTGGAGGAGTCGCCGAGGGTAAGTACGCGCGACAGGCGAGTGGGGTCTCCGGAGGGAACTGAGTACGCCGCCACCGGTGGTGGGCAACACAAGGTGGACCAGGGTGAGATTTGACCTGGCTGCCGCGATCCCGATCGTCGCGATCCCCCGACGCGACCTACGGGCCGGGTCTACTCGGGTTGGTCTCCCGTTCCTCGTCGGCTAGATGCTGATCGGGCAGGAGAAAGGCGGGATTGACGGCGTCACTAGTACTCACGTCGTCCGACCATTCGGGCTATGTACCCGAGATCGCACCAGCCACACATGAGGAACCCATCAGTCGCTCAGCAGTTGTACGGTCCGCCGTCCGCCGGAGAGCCCGGTGAGACCACGATGCCGCACGTGTTGCTGATCCGCATGCATCGAGCACTACGTTGCCGACGCCGGTCGCCTCCACCACGATGTCTGGGCGCACCGTGTCGGCGACCTCGTCGATGCCGTCGTGGTGGTAGCTGGCGCCAAGGTCGGTGACGAGTCCCGGCTTCGGTCCCGTGGTGACCTGGTCGAGCACGTGCACGTCCAAGCCGCGCTGCACACCGAGCAACGCGGCCAGCAGACCGATCGCGCCCGCCCCCGTCACCAGCGCGGTGGCCGGCTCGCACCAGGATCGAGCTGCAACGGACGAGCTCAGTCAGCGCTGTGGCAGGCCACCAACGACGGCTGAACTCGCAGCTGCGAATATTTCGTTCGTCGACCGCGCACGGCACGACGGAATTCGAAGATGCGGCTACGCCCTGGCGGGCGCAGATGCTCGCACCGCGGCTGCTCGCAACTATCGTTCGCGAGACCATCGCGGAGCTCGACGAGAATGCGTGCACGACGTCGGGTCGATCACCAGCCCACGTCTGCGGAGATGGGAGCTGTAATGCGCGACGGGCTTGTTGGCGCGGGGTGGCGAATACACCGTTACTCGGTGCCCCCTCTCGGTGAGAGTGGCCGCAAAGTGGCAACACTTGCGAGTCCGGGGCATCAAGATGACTCACATACTCTGGTGGGGAGTCGTCGGCAGTGACCATGGCGATGTGCATAGCAGCACCTCGCCGACGCGAAACAGAAGCCGCCTTTCTCAAGCGGCAGCTACGCACAATGGGGAGGCTCGGGCTCGAACATGATCGTTACCGCTTGTCGCCTGTGGCTGTGGGTGGGCGCAGTGTGCGTAGCCACCGAGAAAGAGGTTGTCCCGGCGGTCGTAGAACTTGAAGGTGGCGGTCCCCCGCCTGAGGCCTGCCGAGTGGTAGGTCCTCTGGTGAACCGCCAAGTACACCGAAGAAGGAAGGGGACCGCTGTGAGCAAGACCTACCAGAAGAAGG
>WHTA01000128.1 GCA_009379825.1 Streptosporangiales bacterium | reverse complement strand
TTATCCACGACACGAAGTCCGGGAGCGTCCCATCCGGGTCGTAGTCACCAAGGTTGGACTCGATGGTCACGACCGCGGAGCCAAGGTGATCGCTCAAGGCCTACGAGACGCGGGTATGGAGGTCATCTACGGAGGACTGCGCCGTACTCCCGATGAACTTTGCGAGATAGTCTTGCAGGAAGATGCAGACGTCCTTGGTTTGAGTATTCTCTCGGGCGCCGTGGTGCCATTGACGCGTCGTGTGGTAAACGCCATGCAGGAGCGTGACCTCGACGACGTGCTTCTGGTCGTCGGTGGCATAACGTCGCCGCAGATCATTGAAGAGCTACGAGACCTGGGTGTGCTTGGCGTATTCGGACCAGGCACCTCGATGGACAAGGTGGTCTCCTTCATCAAAGGCAACGTGACCGCGAGGGTACTCCCGTGAGCGTACGATGCCCGAGCCCGCGACTCATGCGCAAGTGAGCACCGCGGCCGGAGATCTCGTGCAGAGAATCGTTGCCGGCGACCGAAGAGCCCTTGCCCGGGCGATCACTCTGACCGAGGACCAGGACCCAAGCTGTGCGGGACTGCTCGGAACAGTGTTCAAGTGGACCGGACGTGCGCGGCCCGTCGGGCTCACAGGGCAACCCGGCGTAGGTAAGTCGACTCTCATCAATGCGCTGATCAATGCGCCGATCGGAGCTGAGCGGCAACGGGGCCAAGAGGTCGCTGTGCTCTCCATCGATCCGTCGTCGAATCACTCCGGCGCGCTGCTGGGTGACCGGTTACGTATGAGCGATCATTTTGTCGACCCCCACGTGTTCATCCGCTCCACGGCTAGCCGGGACACGTCTCAAGGCACGGCTCATCCTGCTTGACAGGGAAGACGGACTGGCACCGGGAAAGGACCCAGAATGAATGCGTCCGATGTGCCCAAGCAGGAACCCTACCTTCTCGTGAGTCCTGAAGCACTGCGGGCGACCGTGGAGAGCATCTTCGAGTCGGTGGGCTTTCCATCCACGGATGCTCGTCGCTCCGCCGATGCCTTGGTTGCGGCTGATCTCCGTGGAGTGGAGTCTCACGGTGTTTCTAAAGATCTTTCGGAAATTGAGTGACTAGTGGTCATAGAGAAAGGCCGGTGTGGGCGAGGAACGCGTAGCACAGGGTGTAGCTGCTGCCGACCCGTCCCAGGCCGGACTCGGCGGCGGTGTGGGCCTCGTCGATGGTGTCGGGGCACAGGTTGGCGAGCTCGACGCTCTTGAGGTTGCCCCAGACCATCTCGATCGGGTTGAGGTCGTGGGCGTAGCCGGGCAGGCGCTCGACGACCAGCCAGTGCCGCTGGGTGGCGATCCAGGTCTTCATCTGCTTGGACTTGTGGGCGGACAGGTTGTCCCAGATCCAGGTGACCTTCTCGCCGCCGAAGTGGGTATGTAGTTCGGTGAGGAACTCGATCAATGACTCGGTGTTGTAGGAGCCTTCCTTGATCTGGAACACCAGGGCGGCCTCGCTGGCGCCCGGTCGGTAGGCCAGCGCACCGGACATCGACATCCTGGTCCAGGAGAACCGGTGCCGCAGTACCGGGGTCTTTCCCTTCGGCGCCCAGGTGCCTCTCACCGGCGGGAGGAGGGAGAATCCGCTCTCGTCTTGGAAGACGATCCACGCGCCGCGGCGCCGCGCGCTTTTTTATCCGCGGCCAGTCTTGTTTGACCCAGGTAGCGATCGCCTCGTCGTCACGTTCGGCGGCACGCCGCGCCGGTCGTTGCCGGCTCCAGCCCAGCCGCTCGCGCAGGATCGTCCAGGTCTGGGTCTGGCTGTGCCGCACCCCGGTCACCACCTCGATCACCTCCGCCACCCGCGCCAACGTCCACATCTCGGTCGCGAACCCATTCGCCCGCGGGCCCTTCTCCAACGCGGCCTGAACCTGCGCCAACTGCGCATCGCTGAGCCTGCGCACCCGGCCGGCACGCCCGGCACCGACCAGCCCCTTCCTGCCCTCGGCGACCCACGCCCGGTGCCACCGCGACGCCGTCTGCGCCGACACCCCCAACGCGGCGACCACGTCGACCTGACGCTTACCGCGGGCGAACATGTCCGCCGCCTTCATCCGCCGCGTCTTCAACGCCTCGAAGTCACGACGAGCAGCAACCCGCCTCGTGCCACGAGTCTGCTTCTTCTTGGTCCTCGACCGACCATCGCAGCCACACGAACATCGTCGCACCCGAACACCCCGAACCACGGCAACGACTCACCCTATTACCGAAACATCTTTAAGCACCGCGTTCGTCATCGCCGGGGTGACCAAGACGCCGGCCAACGCCAACGCGGTCGACACGTTCACCATGTTCCCGCTGTTCCTGTTCACCGGCGCGATGTACCCACTCGCCGCCTTCCCCGACTGGTTGGAGAGGCCGGCGCATTTCCTGCCGTACACCGGCCTGATCGAGGCGACCCGCGGCATCACGCTGCACGCCCAGCCGGTCACCGACTTCGGTCCGCAGCTCGCGCTCGGCGCCGCCTGGCTGGCGGTCATGTTGACGCTCGCGGTGCGGGCGTACCGATTCACGAGATGAGGCATGCGATGAACCCCGCCCACGTGCTGCCACTGTTCCGGGCCAGCTTCACCATGGTGTTCCGCGCGCGCGGCGTGCTGTATGTCTTCGTCTACAGCCCTGCACTGATGCTGGTATTTGCGCTGATGAACAACCTGGACTGGGGGACCGGCGATCAGCACATCGACTTCCGCGACTTCGTCATCCCTGGCATGGCCGCCTTCCTCGCCGCGCACCTGTTCCAGGACATCGTCACCGCGCTCGCCGCCAGCTACCGCGCCAGAGGCGTGCTCACCCGGCTCGCCGTCACCCCGGTGTGCGCACCGCTGGTCGTCGCCGTGCAGATGGTGACGTACGTGGTCTTCGGCGTCGCCAACGGCGCGCTGGTGCTCGCCGTCGGCAAGCTCGTCGGCGTCGACATCCGGCTCACAACCAACCTGCTCTGGGCAGTACTGCTCATCGGCATGGTCGTGCTCACCGCGCTCGCCTTCGCGTTCGCGATCGCCGGCTTCCTGCCCAACCCACAGTCGGCGAACGCGGTCAGCGGCGCCATCGGCCTGCCGCTCGCCTTCCTCAGCGGCGCGACGTACCCGATCGCCGCGCTGCCGGGACCGCTGCCCGACATCGTGCCGTGGGCGGTCCCGTTCGCCTCCTCGATCCAGGCGATCCGCGGCATTGCCCTCGACGGGAACAGCATCACCGCCTACGGCCTCGAAGTGGCCGTCGGTGTCGGCTGGCTGCTGGTCGCCTTCGCCCTCGCCGCCAAGGCGTACCGCTTCACTGACGAGTGAGTCGAGAGGACCGGTATGACGAAGCTGTCGACCTACCATCTGCTGGGACCGATGGGGCTGCGGGTGTCGCCGCTCGCGCTCGGTGCGATGACCTTCGGCAACGACCAGAGTTGGCGAGCGGACAAGGATATCCCCGAGCGATCCTGCACCGCAGTTCCCGTTCGACGTCGCATACGGCCGGATCCCCTCGACCACCGAGCCGGACGTCGACGTCCGTAGCCGTCCCACCAGGCACGACCGAGGAGAGGAACAGTCACCATGGACACCACCGATGAAGCCTCGGTTCCCGCTGCGTGTACCCGCTGGGCGCCGCCGTCGAACCAGGACCGGTCCGGCGAGTCCCGGCCACGGACAGTCCGGACGGCGTCGAGCGTTGGGTCGTCACCCGTTATGCCGACGTCCGGGCCGCGCTGGTCAAGCCACGGCTCAGCAACACCCGCGCCTATGCCAATGGGTCCGACGACGTGTATGAGGCTGGCGGCATGTCCCACACGATGATCGCCGTCGACCCGCCCGACTACACGAGGCTCCGCAAGCTCGTCGTGCGGGGGTTCAGCGCCACCCGGGTCGAGGCCCTGCGCCCCAGAGTGCAGGAGATCGCCGACGAGCTGCTCGACGCGGCCGCATCCCGCGACGACGTCGACCTGCTGGAGGCGCTGGCGTTCCCGCTCCCGGTGCGCGTGATCGCCGATGTGCTCGGCGTCCCCAGCGACATCCGCGACCGTCTGATCGCCGAGGCCGGGGCAGCGAGCATGGTTCCAATGGACGCAGTGGCCACCGAGATGACCGCGCTGATCGAGGCCGGGCGCGCCACCCCCACCGACGACCTGCTTACCGAGCTCGTAGCCGCACACGGCGACCACCAGCTCACCGACGTCGAACTCGTCCAGATGGCCGGCATCCTGTTCGCCGCAGGACACGTCACCACCGTGCACCTGATCCTCGGCGGTGTGCGGACGCTGCCGCGCCACCCCGCCCAGCTCGCCGAGCTCCGCCGCGATCCCGCTCTCGTCCCGCATGCCTTCGACGAGCTGCTACGGCACGTCGGGCCAGTGCCGGCCATCTCCAGGTACGCGCTCGACGACGTCGCCATCGGCGGCGTCACCATACCCAGGGGCAGCCACGTCACGGTCGCGCTCACCACCGCGAACCACGACCCCGCCGCCTTCACCGACCCGGATACCTTCGACATCCACCGCAACGGGACGCAGGACGTCGCGTTCGGCCATGGTATCCACTTCTGCCTCGGTGCCCGACTGGCGAAGCTGGAAGCCGAGGTCGCCATCGACACACTGCTATGCCGCTTCCCCGAGCTCGCCCTCGCGGACGAGCCGAACGGGGTCGAGTCGATGCTCGACGCGGCGCAACCACTGCTCGTCCACCTCCGCCGGCGACCATGATCGACGACCGGATCGAGCTCCTCGATGCGTTCGTAGTAGCGGATGGTGCGCGCGCGTCGACCCCGACAGCAGGGCTCGCCGATCAGCATTGCGCCACCGTCGACGGGCCTGCCGGTGAGCGGGCGACGGTCCGAAGCAACGTGGTCAGCAGCAACGCCACCGATAGCGAGAACAACCAGCCGCGCAGCGGCAGGAACACCGGAGCCAAAGCCGCGGCGAACCCGGTGCCGACCGCCAGCAGAAGAGTCGGAGCGCAGCGGGCCAGGCCGACGCCGAAGGCAGGAAGCACAGCGACCAGCCGCCCGAAAATCGTCCCGCGACACGCTCGTGCGGCGGACACCTGGTGCGCGGACAGCGTCACGTTGAGGACCAGCAACGTGGCGAGCAGACCGCCGAGTAGCAGGTTCCCGGGACTGACGAACACGACGAGCCACGACGCAGGTCGGATGCTCACGACCGGCTCGAACAGGTACGGAGCTCGCGTCGCAGTCAGCTTGCCGATCCAGTCCACGGCGACGGCGACAGCTGGCGAATCACCGTACCTGTTGGCTGTCGACGAGATGGTGAGGTCGCCGACCGCTTGCAGGTAGAAGAAGAGGAGAACAACGCCGGCACTGATACCGAGGCGACGACACCGTCGCCGTGCCCAAGCTTGGCCGAGCCGAGCCGGCGCGACCTGGATAGCGGCGACCACCGAGTCGGCGAGATCACCTGACTACCTCGGTGTCCGGATGGAAGGCGTACCAGGCGAACCACATCACGTCGAAGTAGGTCACTCCCGACGCACCGTTCCCGTCGCGACGACGGATTCGTGCTGTGGCGAGCTGGTCATCCCAGATTGCCACCAGTGGCGTGTCGGCGAGTGTGAACTCGATCTTGCCGCGCCGCGAGACCTCATCCTTCGCAACCGCGGCTGTCTGGCCGCCGACCCACACTGCCATGACCACCTGCTTGCGGTCGAACCGATCGCTGTCATGGAGCACCGGGGAACAGCAGATCGTCGTCGCGGTAGTAACCGCGCAGCGGTGCGTAGGACCCATACGGGTCCCGGCCGTAGTCCCGGACGTGACCGGTGGCGGCGGACAGCACCTTGGTGTCGGGATGCACGCTGCGCCAGCGGCTCCACGTCTACCACACCAGCGGCACCATGTCCAGCTGCCTACCCCGTAGCGGGCCGCGGATCGTCGTACCGGCTAGCTGCGGCCATTCCGAATCGGTCTGCCGGTCGTACATCAACAGGTTCGAGTTCACCAGCTGACCGGTCGTGCCGAAGGTCAGTGGCCTTCCTTCGGTCCCGCCGCGTACGCCGAATGCCGAGCCGGTCAGCGGACAGTACGTGACCGAGATCCGCTCGGCGCCGATGCGGTCGTTGACGATCTCGTGCCACACCAACACCAGCTGCGGATAAGCCCGGACGACACCGCAGTACGTCAACCCGAACACCGGGTCATCGTCGTCCTGTAGCTCCATCTCCGCAGCGCCGACGAACCGTGGCTTGTCGATCGCTGGGATGCCGTCCTTGCCGGGCCCACCGGAGACCACGTTCTCGGCGAGCACGTCCAGCCCCGTCCCCCCGGTAGCCGATCCGGTCGCCGGTGCGTCACTCGACCGGTCAGCGAACTGCCATACCCCGGCACCGACGAGGCCCGCGGCGCCAGCCAGCACGGCCGCGCCCTTCAGGAACTGACGCCGGCTCATGGTCGCCGGGGCCCCTGGCGCGGTGCGTGTCGGCTCCCCCCATGTATCCGACGGTATGACTGAGCTAGTCATGGATAAGTGAGCCGGATCACAGTTCGCCATCGCTGTTCAACGGGACCGGTTGAGGTGTTGGCTGGCGAGGCCCTCGGTGGCGGGGTCGGGGTCGACGTCGAGGTCGGCGAGTCGGTTCTGGAGTTGGCGGTAGAGGCGGCGAATGGCGTCGGTGCGGCCGAGTTCGCCGAGGAGTTGGATGCTGCGTTGGTAGAGGTCTTCGTTGTAGGGGTCGAGTGTGATGGCGTGGTCTAGGACGGTGATTGCTTGTTCGGTGTTGCCGTCGTGGTGATGGTGTTCGGCGAGGCGGGCGTGGGCGTCGATGGCGTTGCGGTGGAGTGATTCACGCAGGGGTTCGGCCCAGGCGTAGTCGTGGCTGTCGGTGAACTTCCCGTGATAGACGTGCAGCGCCTGGGTGAGCTTGTCGATTGGGTCTTGTTCGTCGCTGGGGTGGAGGTGGTGGGTGAATCGCCATAGGTCGACGTCGAAGGTGTGGGTGTCGAGGTGGTAGCGGCCGGCGGTGTAGATAACGAATTTGGCGTGGCGGGCGCCGCTGGCGTTGCGGAGGGTGTCGCGGATGTTGCCGATGACGGTGCGGAATTGGTTGGCGGCCTGGTCGGGTTCGGTGTCGGGCCAGCAGTCGGTGATGGCGTGGTCGAGGGTGATGCCGTCGGGCTGGGTGGCGAGGTAGGCGAGGAGCTCGCGGGCCTTGGTGCGCACGCCGGTCGCGATTTCTACGCCGTGCACGGACACCCGGACGGTGCCGAACACGTCGAGCTGAACTAACGCGTTCGCGGTGGTCGTGTCGGGCGCGGTGATCGATGGTGCTCGTGGTTCGTGGGCGGGTGGCTGCGGGGCGTTGGTGGCGTGTTCGTCGTTGGGGGTGGTGGCGGCGGCGAGTACGGCGAGGAGGTCGGTGCTGTCGGGTGCGGGGAGCTGGAACAGGCGTGTCCCGTCGAGTTGATGGCTGTAGGGGCCGGTGGCGGTGGTGACGTGCCCGTCGGTGGCGATGTGGCAACCGGTGCCGCGCGTCCAGTTGCCGAGCACGATGCCGCCGATGTGGTAGTTGCGGCCCAGCATGAGGGCGGCAGCGAGGCGGGCGTTGTCCCGGTCGGCGGTGCCGGCGAGGAGGACGAGCGTGCTGAGGGGTTCGTCGGGCTGGTCGCGGCGGAGGGTGTCGAGGTCGGGGATGTCGTAGTTGGCGAGGAGGCGGCTGCGGTGCAGGATCTCGGTTTCCATATGCTCCACGGCGGCAGCGAGCGTGGGCAGGATCGTGACTGCGGGCGGCAGCGGGACGGTGGCGGTGTCGTCGACGCAGAGGAGGCGTCGGAGGTCGGCCTCGGTGGTGACGATCTCGGTGGTGTCGGTGGCGATCAGGGTGATGAGTACTGCTCGTGCGGCGGCGTCGGCGCCGGGGCCGTTGAGCGCGAGGCCCTCGAGCGTCGGCAGTGTGACGGTGATTTCTTCACCGTCTCGCGCAGCGATCGGGACGTCGCCGGCGACCGCGCTGCCGTGGCGGCGCGTGTGCCCGTGGTTGATGGCGCCCTGTTCCTCGTCGGCGTCGGTGGGGAGATCGGCGAGGTAGGCGCGGCGCAGCCGCTGCGCGGTGGGATTGGTTTCGGGACCGGTGGGGGCGACTGGCGGGTCGGCCAGGGCCCGGTAGCGGCGCCGACGACGCAGGAAGATCAGTGTGATCGCGGCACCGATGACTGAGGCGAGCGTGCCGCTGGCCAGTGCACCGGATGGTAGGGAGATCACCTGTCGTTGTTGGTGGTCGCCGGGCTCAGCGGTAGCGGGGGACGCCTGGGTGGTCGACGGGGGAGCGCTCGGTGTCGAGGTGGCGGGCGAAGAGGCGGGTGGCGAAGCCGTCGATGGGGCCTGAGACGGCGGGGGCGTGGACGGTCTGCGGTCGGCGGGCTTGCTCGGTCGCCTCGACGAAGGCGGCTTGTCCTCCCGAGCGGTGTCTGGGAGGAGCAGTCGCCACCCGGGGCGAATGAGGTCGGGGTCGGTAAGCCGGCCACCGTCGGGCTGGGCGCGGCCGTGGTTGAGGCGAGCGATCTCGCGGTAGCGGTCGGCGTCGCCGAGTCGGCGGGTGGCGATGCCGCGGAGGGTGTCGCCGTCGGTGACGGTGTACCAGCGGCCGGTCCCGGTGGCGTCCGGTGAGGCGTCGGCGGGGAGGAGGAGCCGCCAGCCGGGGCGGATCCAGTGGCTGCTGGTGAGCTGACTGCCGTCGGGTTGGGGCCGGCCGTAGTTGAGCTCGGCGATGTCGGCGTAGCGGTGGCCGTCGCCGAGCCGTCTTTCGGCGATCCCCCACAGAGTGTCTCGCGGTTGGACGATGTAGATCGCGTGCGGGCCGGGGGCGGCGGAGGCGTGGGTTGGGTGATGGTCGGCGACGGGCTCGACGGCGGATCCGTGGGTTGGCCGACCTGGCGTGCTGGTGGTAGGAGCGGGTGGCGCGGTGGCCACCGCGGCCGGTGCCGGCGGTGGCGGTGTGGGGGATCGGGCGAGGGTGCCTGGTGCGGCGAGGACCGCGGCGGTCAGACCGCTGACCAAGACGCGGGCCAGCCACTGCACCGGACCTAGCCCGGGGACGTGTGGGGTGGGTCGTCCGCGTAGTTGGGCGAGGCCTTCGAGGACGACGAGGATGGCCAGCAGCGCCCAACACGCCCAGGCGAGGTAGGTGAGGGTGGCGATGAAAAGCTGCCCGTCGTCCCGGGTCATTAG
>WHTA01000127.1 GCA_009379825.1 Streptosporangiales bacterium | reverse complement strand
TTTATCTCACGCAACACGCCGGCTATAAAGTCAAGATTCGGTTATTACAAGAAATCCGGCGCGTCCCGGAAACGCCGAATAGCAGCCACTACAAGAGCCACGTCAACACACCGCGAGTGTCACGAAATTTGTGCCAGAACCAAGATGACGCAGCGCATCCCGGCGCGTGCCGCGTACGCCGCGAGCGAGGCGCCGTGGTTGCCGGTGGACGCGGCGACGACGGTGTCCGCCCCGACGGCTCGCGCCGCTGATACGGCCAGCGCGCACAACCGGTCCTTGTGCGACCAGGTCGGGTTCGCCGACTCGTTCTTCGCGTACAGGCGCGGGACGCCTACCGCTGCACCGAACCGCGGCAGCGGCACCAACGGCGTGCCGCCCTCGTGCATCGACACCACGTGCGGCCCGGTGACGGGCAGCGCGGACGTCCAGCGCCACAGCCCGGGACGGTCTTCGCGACAGCCACGGTCGATGCCCGCGGCGACGCGTCCGGCCGGTACGTCGCACACGTAGTTCGCCAGCGCGCCGGCTGCACGGCACTGCGGACAGCCCAGGTACACCGAGGGATCGGCCGGGTCGGCGGCACGTCCACAGCGCGGGCAGCGAAGCGGTGCAAGGTACTCCGGCAAGGCGGCGATCGACACAGCTCCTCCCGACTCGCTACCTCTGGCAACTACGTTCCGTTGCTTCACGCGCGACGGCGGCCGGGCACGCGTGGTATACCAGGTCGGCACGACGCGCGGGCACGCGTTCGGTCCGCACGTACCGGCGTCGACGCTGACGCCATCACACGACTGCGGGACGGCTCGGGACCGGGTCCCCGCCACCGCGGGCAGCTCACCCGCACCGAGGAGGCGCTCGATGAGCAGAAGACTTCGCCGCGACACCATCGTGGTGGTCGTGGCGCTCGGGATCCCACTGCTGCTGGTGAACCCGCCGATCATCGGCTGGGTCAGCGACTACGCCGCGAGCAACCCGATCACGCTCGGCCAGCCGACCATCTGGTTGTGGCTCGAGCTGTGGTACGCAGTCATGCTCGTCGAGCTCGTGCTGTTCGCGGTCAAGCTGCCTTCGTGGCAGGCACACACCTTGGAACACCAGGTGGAGGAAGTCACCGACCGCGACAGGCAGGAGGGCTGACATGCCGGGCTGGTCCATTGGCATCGGGATTCTCGTCCTCTATCTGCTGGCGGTCCTCTACCTCGGGTACCGCAGCTACCGGGTGTCCGACCACAGCCTCGCCGACCACGCGGTCGCCAGGCGCGGTGGTTTCGGCATCCTCGTCCTCACGCTGACGTACGCCGCGACGTTCCATAGCGCGTACGCGCTCACCGGCATCGTCGGCTTCGCGTACACCGACGGTGTCGGCTTCTGGGTGAACGGGCTCTACCTGATCCCGCCGGCGTTCCTCTTCTGGTTCGTCGGCAAGCGGTTGTGGCTGCTCGGCAAACGGCACGGCTACCTGACCCTCGGCGACTTCATGTCGCACGTGTACGGCAGCCGTCTGGTCGGGTTGCTCGTGGCGTTGCTGCACACGGTCTTCGTCGTGCCGTACGTGACGATCCAGCTCACCGGGTCCGGCTACATCTTCGACACCATGACCGGCGGGCGCATCCCGTTCGCCGTCGGCGCCGCGGTGATGCTCGTCATCATGGTCGCCTACGTCATCGCCGGTGGCCTGCGCGCGGTGGCGTGGACCGACACGGTGCAGGGCATCATGATGTTCGTCGCCATCCTCGGCGGCAGCCTGTACGTCGTGCGGGAGACGCAAGGCAGTGTCAGCATGGCGTTCGAGCGGCTGCGCGAGCAGACTCCGGAGTGGTTCACGCTGCCAGGTCCCGCGGGCACCATCGACCAGGCGCACTGGATCTCACTGTGGATCCCGCTGGCGCTCGGGTTGTTGCTCGGTCCACAGCTGGTGATCCGGATCTTCAGCGCACGGTCGCTGCACGTGTTGAAGTGGGCGAGCGTCGGCGGCGCCGTCTACATCACGGCGATCTACGTCTTCACCCCCGCCGTCGCCGCGTCGGCGCGGGTGCTGTTCCCGAAGACCGACAACGCCGACCAGATCTTCGTGAACATGCTGTGGGACAACCTCCCGGTCGTCGTCGCCGCACTGGCACTCGCGGGCGGCTTCGCCGCGTCGATGTCGACGGCGGACTCGCAGATCCACGCGGTCAGCTCCACCCTCGCGGTGGACGTCTACGAGAAGTACGTGAACAAGCGGCGCGACCCGGTGAAGACGAAGCGCCTGATGTACGTCACCCACATGATCGTCGGCGTGGCGGCGTACTACTTCGCCATCACCAGCCCGGCGCTGTTGATCAGCATCCTCACCGTCGCGTTGTCGGGCGTCGGTCTGCTGGCACCAGCGGTGTTCGGCGCGCTGTACTGGAAACGCAGCACCGCGGCCGGTGCCGTCGCGTCGTTCGTCGGTGGGCTGGCGGTGCTGCTGCTGACGTCGTTCGTGTGGACGGACCCGTTCGGCATCGGCGTGCTGCCCGGCCTGTGGGGCCTGGCGACCGGCACCGTGCTGTTCGTCGGGGTGAGCCTGGTGACCAAGCCGCGCAACGACGTAGCGGTGGAGACGCAGCGCTGGACGTCCGACTTCCTCGCCCGCGCCACCGACGCCAGCAAGCCGGCGAAGGCCACCTCGACCGAATGAGTAGCGGTGTGCCCCTCGGCTCCAGCCGAGGGGCACACCGCCTCACGAGCGTTCGCCGCCCTCTTTCGGTGCGCGGGTGGTCCGACCGGCCTGCCGACGGTCGTCACCCCTGTTCGGCAAGCCGCGGCTCTTTATGCGCTCCGGGTCCCTACCGCCGCTGCGGCGAACCGCGTTATCGAGCTCCTTCTTCTTCTCCGGGTCGTTGTCCGGGTTCGCCCGTAGCCCATCGAGCAGTCCCATGCCGTCCCTCTCTGTGTGTGGAAGCTGACAGGCACTGCGATACGCGTCACCCGGGACGCGTTCGGCTCGTGGACCGTGAGCTACACCACTGGGACGGCCAACGGTTAGTCCCTGCTCTTGCCCCGAGGGTCCTGCTTACCCGTGGTACGACCGCCCGGCTCTCTGCTGCCGTCCCGATCCGTGTAGTGCTGGTGCCCGCGGCGTTGAACCGTCTCCCGCTGGCCACCGCCGCCTCGGCGACGCGCGTTGTCGAGCTCCTCCTGCTTCTTCGGGTCCTTGTCCGGGTTCGCAGGTTTCCCCCTGATCGCCATGTGCCGTCCCCTGTCTGTGTGTGGAAGTGGAACGGCACTGCGATGTGCGTTGCCAGGGAGGCGTTCCTTCGGTGGGAAGTGACCTACGTCACTCGCACGGCGCGGGCTACGGTGGAGGATCATGAGCACTACATCGCGGCACCTGGTCGCCGTCGCGCTGGCCGCGGCGCTCGCCGTCGGCGTCGGGTGTCAGCCCGCGGAGGACGGCCGGCGAGCGGAGCCCACGCCCACACCGAGCGACACCGCCAGGTACCGGCCGGGCAAGCCGGCACTCGCGGTGAAGCTGGACAACGTGGGCGCCGCGCGGCCACCCAAGGGCCTCGGCGCTGCCGACATCGTGTACGTCGAACCGGTCGAGGCTGGCCTCAGCCGGCTGCTCGCCGTCTTCGGCACGCGGCAGCCGAAGACCGTCGGCCCTGTCCGCAGCGCGCGGGAGTCCGACCTCGAACTGCTCGAACAGTACGGGCGCCCGGCATTCGCGTACTCCGGTGCGCGCTCGTCGGTGCTGCCGGACATCCGCCGCGCGCCGCTGGTCGACGTCTCCCCCGCGCGCGCCGGCAACGCGTACGTCCGCGACGGCTCACGGCGCGCGCCGCACAACCTGTTCGCGCGGCCGGCACAGTTGCTCGACCGCGCCGACAAGGCGAAGCCGCCGCCGGACATCGGCTTCAGGTACGACGACGCGCCCGCGGGCGGCAAGCCCACCGCGAGCCGCACCGCCGGATACCGGGCGTTCGACGCGAAGTTCGACTGGTCGAAGGCGAAGCGCCGGTGGCTGGTGTCGATGGACGGCAAGCCGCACCGCACCGCCAACGGCGCGAGGTCGGCGGCGGCCACGGTGGTCATCCAGTACGTCGACATCGAAGGGCGCGGCCCGAAGGACAAGTTCGGCAACGTGTCGCCGTACGTCACGACCACCGGGTCGGGCCGGGCCGTCGTGCTCAGGGACGGCAAGGCGTACCAGGCACGCTGGTCGCGCCCGACTGCCGGCGAGGGCACGAAATACACCACGAAGTCCGGCAAGCGCATGCCGTTCGCCCGCGGCCAGACCTGGGTGATGTTCGCCGCCCGCTAGCCGGACGCGTGCGGCCGGTGCCTGGAGACGGTCACGGCGATCATCCCGGGCCCGACGTGCGCACCGACGACGCCGCCGACCTCGCCGGTGAACAGCCGGCGGTGCCTGGGCAGGCAGTCGCGCAGCCGCTCGGCGAGCTGGCCGGCGCGCTCGGCGCCGGCGAGATGCTGCACGGCCAGGTCGACGACCGTGCCTGGCGCGCCCGACGCGGACGCCACGGCGATCTCCTCCAGCCTGGTCATCGCCTTCGCCCGCGTCCGCACCTTCTCCAGCAGCGAGATCTGGCCGTCGTGCACCCGCAGCAGCGGCTTCACCATCAGCGCGTTGCCCATCAGGCTGGTGGCCATGCCCATCCGGCCGCCGCGGTGCAGGTACTCCAACGTGTCCACGTAGAAGTAGACATCCGTCGACGTGGACCGCTGCGCGGCCACCTCGGCACAAACGGCCGCGTCGGCACCGGCCGCTGCGGCCTCCGCGGCGGCCAGCACGCCGAAGCCCAACCCCATGCCGATGCGCTGCGAGTCGACGACCTCGACGGGCACAGGCGCCGACTTGGCGGCCAGCCGCGCGCTGTCGAGGGTGCTGGACATCCGCGCGGACAGGTGCACGGACACCACTGCGTCCGTACCGTCCTCCGCCGCCCGCGCGTACGTCTCGGCGAACCGGTCCGGCGCGGGTCTGGACGTGCTGACCCGCCGCCTGTTGCGGAGCGCGTCGGCCACGTCCGCCGCGGTCACGTCGATGCCGTCGGCACCTGGCACGCCGTCGATGAGGACGGTGAGCGGCACCACCGTGACACCGTGCCGTGCCACCTCGACCGCAGGCAGATATGCGGTCGAGTCGGTCACCACTGCGACGCGTGTGGCCATCCCCCGACAGTACCGGCGCGCTCCGCGCCCTCCGCGACCGCTTCGCACGCTCGCCTACGGCACGTCTCGCGCGGACACAGCAACACACCTACGCGACAGGCGCGAGCCGTACCTCCGGCGAGCTCCTCAGCTCTTTCGCTCAGACGACGATGCTGACCATCCGGCCTGGCACCACGATGACCTTGCGCGGCTCTCGACCGTCCAGCGCGCGCTGCACCCCTTCGTCGGCCAGCGCGGCGGCACGCACCTCGTCCTCGGACGCGTCCGCGGCGATCTCCACCCGGCCACGGACCTTCTTCGCCACCTGCACCGGGTAGACGACGGTCTGCGCGGCCAGGTAGCTCTCGTCCGGCTCGGGGAACGCCTGGTAGACAAGCGAATCACCGTGTCCCAACCGCTCCCACAGCTCCTCCGCCAGGTGCGGCGCCAGCGGCGCAAGCACCAGCACCAGCGGCTCCGCCACCTCCCGCGGCAGCTCGTCGACCGCCTGCGTCAGGTGGTTGTTCAGCTCGGTGATCCGCGCGATCGCCGTGTTGAACCGCAGCCCCTCGTAGTCCTTACGTACGGCGTCGATGGTGCAGTGCAGCACGGCACGCGTGTCGGTGTCCGCCTCCGCGTCGACGACCTGCAGCTCGCCGGTGTGCTCGTCGACGACGTTGCGCCACACCCGCTGCAGCAACCGCTGTGCGCCGACCACCGCCTGCGTCTCCCACGGCCTGGACGCATCCAGCGGTCCGGTGGACATCTCGTACACCCGGAAGGTGTCCGCGCCGAACTGCGCGCACATGTCGTCCGGCGTGACGATGTTCTTCAGGCTCTTGCCCATCTTCCCGTACTCGCGCTTGACCGGCTGCCCCTTGTAGAGGTAGATGGTCTCGCCGTCGCGGGTCTCCGTCTCTACCTCTTCGGCGGGCACGTAGACGCCGCGGGAGTCGGTGTACGCGTAGGCCTGGATGTAGCCCTGGTTGTACAGCCGGTAGTACGGCTCCTTGCTCGACACGTACCCCAGGTCGTACAGCACCTTGTGCCAGAACCTGGCGTACAGCAGGTGCAGCACGCCGTGCTCGACGCCGCCGACGTACAGGTCGACGCCGCCTGGGTGGCTGCCGCCGCGCGGCCCCATCCAGTACGCCTCGTTCTCCGGGTCACAGAACGTCTCGGCGTTCTCCGGGTCCAGGTAGCGCAGCTCGTACCAGCAGGAGCCGGCCCACTGCGGCATCACGTTGGTCTCGCGGCGGTACTTCTTCTGCCCGTCACCCAGGTCCAGCGTGACCTCGACCCAGTCACCCACGCGCGACAGCGGCGACTCCGGCTCGCTGTCGGCGTCGTCCGGGTCGAACAGCCGCGGTGAGTACTCCGGCACGTCGGGCAGCAACACCGGCAGCTGCTCGTCGGGTACGGCCACCGGACCGTGCTCGTCGTGCACGATGGGGAACGGCTCGCCCCAGTAGCGCTGCCGGCTGAACAGCCAGTCGCGCATCTTGTACGTGACGGTGCCCTCGCCGTGGCCGTGCTCCTCAAGCCAGGCGATGATGCGCTTCTTGGCGTCCTCGACGCCCAGCCCGTCCAGGCTCAGCCCGGTCTCCGGGTTGCTGCTGTTGATCGCCGGGCCCTCGCCGACGTACGCCTCGCCGTCGAAGTCGGCCGGCGGCTGCACGGTGCGTACGATCGGCAGCTCGTACTTCTCTGCGTACGCCCAGTCGCGCTCGTCCTGGCCGGGCACGGCCATGATTGCCCCGGTGCCGTAGCCCAGCAGCACGTAGTCGGCGATGAAGACGGGGATCTGCGCGCCGTTGGCCGGGTTGGTCGCGTACGCACCGGTGAACACACCGGTCTTCTCCCGCGCCTCCACCTGTCGCTCGACGTCGCTCAGGCCACCGGTCTGGGTGCGGTAGGCACGCACTGCCTCCTGCGGCGAGGCGGCACCGCCGGTCCAGGGGGCGGGCAGGTCGGCGGCGGGCCAGGCGTCCGGCACCAGCTCGTCCACCAGCGGGTGCTCGGGTGCCAGCACCATGAACGTCGCGCCGAACAGGGTGTCCGGCCGGGTGGTGAACACCTCGATACCGCGCTGCTCGCCACCGGACGTGGTGGCAGGGAACACCACGTTGGCACCGTGCGAGCGGCCGATCCAGTTCCGCTGCATGGTCTTGATGGCGTCCGGCCAGTCGATGGTCTCCAGGTCGTCGGTCAGCCGGTCGGCGTACGCGGTGATGCGCAGCATCCACTGGCTCAGGCTGCGCCTGAACACGGGGAAGTTGCCGCGCTCGCTGCGTCCGTCGGCGGTGACCTCCTCGTTCGCCACGACCGTGCCCAGACCTGGGCACCAGTTGACCGGCGCGTCCGAGATGTACGCCAGCCGCCTGTCGTCGACGACGGCGCGCCGCTCGGCCTCGCTCAGCTCGGCCCACGGCCGGCCGTCCGGTGTCGCGCGCTGCCCGGACTCGTACTCGGCGACCAGCTCGCCGACCGGCCTGGCCCGCTCCTGCTCCTCGTCGTAGAACGACTCGAACAGCTTCAGGAAGATCCACTGCGTCCAGCGGTAGTAGCCGGGGTCGATGGTCTCGATGCTGCGCCGCCAGTCGAACCCCAGGCCCAGCATCCGCAGCTGCCTGCGGATGTTCGCGATGTTCCGCTCGGTGGTCACCCGTGGGTGCTGGCCGGTCTGCACGGCGTACTGCTCGGCCGGCAGCCCGAACGCGTCGAAGCCCATCGAGTGCAGGACGTTGTACCCGCGCATCCGCTTGTACCGACCGAACACGTCGGTGCCGACGTACCCGAGCGGGTGCCCGACGTGCATGCCCGCGGCGGACGGGTAGGGGAACATGTCGAGCAGGAAGAACTTCTCCCGGCCGCGGATCGCCTCCGGTTCGGCCATCGGGCCCGCCGGGTTCGGCGCCTCGTAGACCCGCTCCTTCTGCCACCGGTCCTGCCACTTGCTCTCGATCTCGTTCGCCATGGCAGGCGTGTAGCGGTACGGCGTCTCGTCCGGCGCCTCCCGCCCGGTGCGCGCGTCGGTCGCGCTCATGGTGGAACTCCTCGTTTCCTCGGCAGATCGGCTGTCGAAACGAAAAGACCCCTCGCACAGGAGGGGCGGCCGCACTGACTTCGGATCTTCCGGTCCGTCAGTGCGGCTGGCGAAGGAGCAGCCGAGCTCGCATGCATTCATGCTACTACACGCGGCTACGGCGGCCCCGTGACCAGGGCTGCCGGCTCAGTCGGCGGCGAGGACGCGCACCTCGTGGTCGGCGCCGGGCGCGGCGAAGCGCAGCAGCCTGGCTCCCTCGGCCCCGACCGTCGCCTCGTGCCGCTTCGACAGCCGGCGGTACGGGGTGACCAGGAGCGTGGCAGCACCGGCCGACCGGTCGACGCGCCAGGTGCCGCGTACGAACCCGTCGACGAGGACGGTGCCGGGGAACACTCCGTTGACGGAGAAGATCACCCGCTTGCGGACCTCCTCGGCCATCACCCGGGTGCGGTCGGCGTGCGAGAGCAGCAGGTTGTCGTACTCCGGCACGAACCGGACGGGGGCGTTCTCGTCGCAGTCTGGCCGCGGCGCGTCCGGCAGGTCGAACAGCGCCCGGCCGTGCTCGTCGGCGAACTCGCGCAGCTGCGGCCGCAGCCGGTCTACGACCTCCTGCAGGCTGGTCAGGCCGCACCAGGTCTGTACGTCGGGCACGCTGGCCGGCCTGAACGCGGCCAGGTACCTGAGCACGAGCTCGTCGATGGTGAGCCGGCGGCCCACCTCACCGCCCAGCCACACCTGGGCGGTGCTGAGCACCGGCTGCCCGCTCCTGCCCCACACGGCCCGCGGCGGCACCTGCACCATCGGCAGCAGGTTGCGCACCCCGTACGCCAGCGACCCCGGCGGGTTGTGCGGCCACCGCTCGGCCAGAGCCGCACCGAGCGCCTTGTGGGACAGCGAACGCTCGGCGACCGCGTCGGCACCGGCGACCGCGAGCTCGTCCGAGGTCCACGCCGGCGAGGGCAGGCGTGTGCGTCGTGTTGCCGCGCAGGTCGCGGTCGAAGACCGGCTGCACTAACGTTCGTAGCGCCACGCAGTCACGCGCCGAGACCAGGTGCACGGTGCCACGCATCAACGCGACCCGCACCACGCTGCGGTCGAGCAACAGGTCGGCCAGCTGCTCTGGGCGGAAGCCCGCGAGCCTGCTCCACAGCCCGTAGTACGGCGGGAACGGTGCCTGTGCCTGCAGCCCGATCAGGTGCTCCACGGCGTCGAGCGCGCTCGTCTCGTGTCTCGCGAGCAGCAGCTGGCGCGCCAGCGTGGCGCGGTTGAGCGCACGGACGTCGAGTACGTCGGCACGCC
>WHTA01000126.1 GCA_009379825.1 Streptosporangiales bacterium | reverse complement strand
GAACGGGCGCCCTTTCCGGCCGGTCGGACCCGGCAGAAACCCCTCGATCAACGCCCACTGACCATCCGAGAGCAACTGGAAACGCGACACACCACCACGATCCCAGCCAACAACCCGATCAATTACGAGACACGCCCTAGCGGCGCCGGCGCGCCTCGGCCGCGTCGACCGGCCAGAAGAGCAGGCAGCCCACCTGGTCGTCGCGGCGCAGCAGCCAGTTCGAGACGGCGAGCACCTCGCAGCCCGCGTAACCCCGTACGGCCGCCAGCACCATCGACACGCCGTAGAAGACGACCGCGGTGTCGCTGAGCACCGCGACCGAAGGTGCGTACCACGTCGTGCCGTAGAGGGCGGCGAACACCGTGATGTTGAGCACGTGGGCCATCGGCCCGGTGGCCCGCACGGGTGCTGTGCGGCGACGGGAGCGTAACCACTGGGCGCCGACGAGTGCCGCGGGGAACACGACGAGCGCGAACGGCCAGGCCCACGGGTCGACGCCGTCGACGACGTGCGGTCCGTCGAGGGCCGTGCCGAGCAGCACCCCGCCGACGACGACCCGTGCCAGCGTCCCCCAGCGGCCGATCTGTCGGCACTTGGTCGTCGGTTCGGCAACCCGTGCCGCCGGCCTTGCGTCCATGCCGGGACGGTAAGTCCTGTACCCCGGTATCGGGTCAAGTGGCGCCGCCGCGCCGCTACCCTCACTGGTGTCGAAAGGAACGGTGAATGTCGACCGACGAGCACGGTGAGCCGCAACCGCCAAGCGATCCCACGCCCGACGCCACCCCGGTAGAGGTGCGGCCGGTCGACGCGCGGCTCGGGATCTTCCCTTACGGCTACGCGGTGCGGGCTCCCGGCAGGCGGCTGCGCGTGATCCTGCTGGCGTACGTGCCGGTCTACCTGGTCAGCCTGCTGGCGATCGTGCCGCTGCAACTCGTCGGCGACACGGCGGTGGTCAACGGGTCGGTCGAGCTGTTCGGCTTCTCCACAACGTGGTTGGTCGTCGGTGGTGTGCTGCTGGTGGTCGGCGTGCTGGCGATGTTCGTCGGGCACGGGGCGGCCACGCTGGTCGGCATCGCGGAGAGCGTACGCATATCGTCCGGCGAGGCAGGCGAGGCGGATGGAGAGACCGCCGAGGAGGCACAGGCGCCCGTGCTCTCGCTGCGGGCGGCGACCGTCGCGGCGGCTAAGCGGCTGCCGACGCTGTTCGTGCTGTGGCTGCTCGGTGTGCTGCTCGTCGCCGTGCTGTTGGCAGCAGTGCTCGCCTCGACGTTCACCGAGCTACCGATCGGGGTGGCGATCACCTTTGTCGGCCTCGTCTGCTGGCTGGTGTTCTCGCCGTTCGCAGTAGCGTGGCCGGTGGCGTTGGCGGAGCGGCGGGGTCCGTTCGGTGCACTGCGGCGCTCGGTGCAGCTGACGCGGGGGCGGATGTTCCGTCTCGGGTTGTTGGTGTTGTTCTTCGGCTACGGGATTCCGTGGGGGCTCAGTTACGGGGTCAGCCGAATCCCGGACATCTTCGGGCAGTGGTTGCCGCCGTGGCGGGCCGCGTTGCTGGTGGCGGTGCTCGGCTGGGCGGTGGCCGTGCTCGCGCTCGCGGTGTTGGCGTCGGTGCAGGTGTCGGTGCTGTTCTACGACAAGGTGGTGGCCGACCTGCAGGCCGCGCCCGGCGACACGCACACGTACCTGCCGCTGCACCGCGAGGAGCACGCGATCGACCGCGATCGGCTGCTCGGTGTGCTGGACGCACCGCCGCGGGAGTGGCGGTGGGTGGCCGGCCGCCGGCGGGACGTGGCACTGTGGGTGGTCGCCGGGCTGCTGGTGCCCGGCCCGCTCGCCGTCGGGCTGTTGTGGCTGAACCCGGTCGGCGTGCCGGCGTACGCGGCGGCGGAGCTGAGCGACTCGACCTCGGACCTGCGCCACCGGCTGGTGCCGATGCCGGACGGCTCGGTCACCGTGGTGACCCGGCTGTCCGACTCCGTGTACTTCGACCGGTGCGTGGGTGCGCAGTGCGTCGAGCTGCCGGACGACGAGGACGAGGACGGCGACGACAGCGACGACTCGCTCTCCCTGATCGGTTCGGGAGTCGCGTCGGCGTCACACGGCAACCAGGTCGTGCTGAGCGGCTGGCGCAGCGACGACGGCTACACGCGCGACGAGGAGGACAGTCTGCCCAAGCTGCGGTTGCTCACCTGCCGACCGGCGGAGTGCACCACGGACGCGGCCGAGAGGGCCCCCGTGCTCGACCGGCACGAACCGCAGTACGAGGGCGACGGGCTCGACGGTCTCGAGGTGCGGACGACGGTTGCCGCCGACGGGGACGGCGGCTTCGTGGGTGGCGTCGTTCGTCGAGGGCGGCGACCTGACCGTGTACCACTGCGCCGACGAGCGCTGCGCCGACCCGAAGAAGACGGTGCTCGACCAGCCCGACCTGAGCATCATCCCGCACAAGTCCGAGCTGCTCGCGCTGGCCGCGCACGAGGGTCGGGCCGCGGTGGTGCTGACCAACACGAACAGCGGCGAGGTCACGCAGTACAGCTGCGCCGACGCCGAATGCGCCAACCCGCGGCGCACGGTGCTGGTCGAACCGAGCCGTATCCGTTCGGAGCTGGAGTCGCAGTACAAGGTCGGGGTGGACGTCGCGTTTCAGCGGTTCCGGACGGCCGGTGGTCGCGTACCGCGACCTCCTCGACGGCACCGTGCGGCTGCTGTCGTGCGGCGACCTGACGTGCAAGGAACGCGAGTCGTACGCGCTGACCGGGCAGGGGTGGGCGCATCCGTGGCCGACGCTCACGGTGGACCGCACTGGGCGCCCGCTGGTGGTGACGTACGACCTCACGGCACGACAGCTCGTGCTCGTGGCGTGCAAGGACACCGGTTGCGAGCGGCGGACGAACGTACCGCTCGACCGCTGGGACGCCGGTCCAGGCAACACCGCCGTGACCGTCGACCGTGACAACCGGCCGGTCGTGCTGCGGATCGACATCGGCGCCGCAGACGAGCTCTTCGACCGCGGCCACTCGGATGTGCTCACCTGCGACCGCGTCCGGTGCGGCGCGCCGTGACCAGGCTCACCAGGTGACGGCGAACACCCGCGGTTTCGTACACCGCACGCCGGGGAACGGGGAGGTCAGCGTGGCCGCCTCGATGCCGTCGGGCGCGCACGCGAGGGCCACCGCGAGCCGGGGTGTGGTGCCGACACGCAGCATCTCCCCTGGCGCCATCATCCTTGGCCCGGTCCAGCGCTTCGCGCCGGACTTGTAGCCCACCAACCGCTGCACCTTGCCGTCGGGTCCCTCGGCTCGTACGGGCTCCTCGTCGTCGGTCTGGCGCTCCCGCTCCGGTTCGTCCGCCGGCACCTGGTCGAGTTGCCTGCCGTTCTCGTCGACGGCGTACTTGGCGCCGCCGTCGATGGGGGCGTCCTCGAGCACGATGGTCTCGTCCTTGGTGACGTAGGCCATGTGGTGCTTGCCCCACAGCTTCTTCGGCAGCTCGATGTCGGGCAGCCGCTTGCCCGTCCGCAGGTCGACGCGCTGGATCGCGCGGGTCTCGTGCCGCTGCTCGCGGTTCTTGGGAATGTCCGCCCGCTCGCGGTAGTCGTCGAGGTAGAGCACGCCGTCGCGGACCGTCTTCTGCCAGGACTGGCCGAGCTTCGTGCGCCACGACGTGCGCCCCGTGGTGGGATCGACGCTGCGGACGGTATCGGCACCGGCAGAGCCCCAGAAGCCAGCGGTGGACAGGATGAGCTCGTCGCGCGGCGTCTCGTGGTCGGTCTCGCCCCACGGGAGGAGGTCGTTCTCCCCGTCTCGCACGGGGATCACGATCCGGTCGCCCGTGCGTGGGTCCACGGACAGGTACTGCCTCTTTTCGCCCAGCAGACTCTGGGCGACAAGCAGCCGGCCGCCCACCATGCGCAGCTCGTTGAACCCGCCCACGGCGGACTTCGGGTAGCGGTGCGACCAGCGTGGTTTGCCGGTGGCCGCGTCGAGCGCGAGCAGCTGGGTGCCCGACGCGAAGTACACCGTGTCGTCGTCGGCGAGCAGCCGGGTGGCGTCGCCGTGCTCGTACGTGACGACCGGACGGATGGCGAGGTAGTCGCCGTACTCAACGTCGGCGCGGTACGGGTCGAGCAGCGGCCGCGACCAGCGCAGTGCGCCGGACTCGGCGCACGTGTCACCGTCGTCGCAAGTGCGCACCCCGCCGGAGAGCGCCGAAGGCTTCGGCGTCTTCGGACTTCGCCGACGGCTCGTCGGTGCAACCGGCGAGGCCGGCCGCGAGAAGCACCACGAGCGCACCACTACCGGCGGCCCTGCGCCATCGACTGCGCCCCACCCTGCCTCGCTTCCACCCCCTCCGCCCGTGTCGATCCTTACGGTAGCGGCTGCCGACCGCCGTGGGGGCGGGTGAGTACAGGTACTCAGGCCGAACGAGTAGTTCGGCGGACGCGGCGTACGGCCCGGTTCGGCCAACGTAGTGGCCATGGATGGTCTCTATGCGTTGAAGCCGTGGTACGCGCGTCAGCTGACCGGGGTGCGTCGCCGGCTGGTGGCACGGCAGGTGTCACCGACGGCGGTCAGCATCGCCGGTGTCGGCTGCGCGGCCGCCGCTGCGCCGGCCATCGTCCTGGCTCCACCACACGCGGTCACCGCGCTCGTGGTGGGTCTGCTGCTGGTCGGACGGCTCGCCTGCGCGAACTTGGACGGGGGCATCGCGCGGGAGTCGGGGCGGACAACGGCTCGGGGGTCCGTTGTCAACGAGCTGTCCGACCGGCTTGCGGACATGGTGGTGATAGCGGCGTTCGCCGTGCACGTGCCGTGGTGGCTGGTCGGTGCCGCGGCGTGTGCGGCACTCCTGCCCGCCGGTGTGTCGCTGTCGGCGGCAGCGGCAGGCGCGGTCCGGCTGCAGGGCGGACCGGTGGGGAAGACGGAGCGGTGTGTGCTCGCCGCCGTGGCGGTCGGCACCGGTTACTACGTGCCCGTGCTCGCGGTGCTCGCTGCCGGGTCCGCGTTCACCGCGGGTGTGCGGCTGGTGCGGGCGTGGCGGCTGCTCGGAGGTGCCCGATGACGTACCTGATGGTGCAGTGGATGGGTGGTTTGCTCGGCGCCGGTGGCGTGGGCGCGATGCTGTCCGGGCAGCGGGAGCTCGTGCGGCGCTGGCTCACCTGGGTGGCGATCGCCGGCGTGCTTGCGCTCGCGTTCTGGCTGCAGCCGTACGGGCCGGTGGCCCTCGCTGGGGTGGTGGCCGCGGTCTGCGCGCTGGAGTACGGACGGCTGGTCGCGTTGCCGGCCGCCGACCGTGCGGTGCTCACCGGCCTGGTCGCCGTGGCGCCTGTCGCCGTCTGGCTGGCGCCAGACCTGGTCGCGCGGCTGGCGCCGCTCACGCTGGTGGCCGTCGCGCTGCCGGCCGTGCTCGCGCACGACGGTGCCGCCGGTGGCCGTCGCGCGGCCGCCTCCGCGTTCGGGCTGGCATGGCTGCTCCCGTTGTGCGGGCTGGTGTCGCTGGGCGACGCAGCGCTCCCGCTGGTGCTCGCGGTGTGCCTCGCGGACGTGACCGCCTGGTGCGGCGGCAGGCTACTCGGCGGGCCGGCACTGTCGCGGTTGTCGCCGGCGAAGACCTGGGGCGGGGTGCTGGGTTCCGCCGTCGGCGGCACGGTCGTGCTCGCGTTGCTCGGCGCCTTGAGCTGGCCGCTGGCCATCGCCGTGGTGCTCGGTGCGCCGTTGGGCGACCTGATCGAGTCGATGGTGAAACGTACGTACGGGGTGAAGGACACCGGTTCGTGGCTGCCCGGGTTCGGCGGGCTGCTCGACCGGGTCGACTCGCTGCTCGTCGCGCTGGCCGTCGCGGTGGTGTTGAGCTGATGCGTGGTTTCCGATACCTGCTGCGGCAGCTGCTCTGGCGATCGGTGTTCGCCTGCACCGGTGGTCTCACCGTGCAGGGACGGCCGCCCGAGGGCGGCTACGTGCTGGTGGCCAACCACTCGTCGCACGCGGACGCGCCCGCCCTGCTCGCCGCGCTGCCCGCACGCAGCCGTCCGGTGGTGGCGGCGGCCGCCGACTACTGGTTCGCCGGCAGGATGCGCGCCTGGTTCGCCGGCACCGTGGTCGGCGCGTTCGGCATCTCGCGGGAGCGCGGTGGGTGCGGGCAGCTGCTCGAGACGGTGCCGCTGCTGCGTGCCGGCGGCGCGGTGGTCCTCTTCCCCGAGGGCACGCGGACCAGGGACGGTTCGCTGGGCGACTTCCGCTCGGGTGCGGCGCGGCTGGCGGCGGCCGCCGGGGTGCCGCTTGTGCCGGTCGCCATGCACGGCACGCGGGAGATGCTGCCCGTACACGGGGTGTTCCGCCGGCGGCCGGTGACCGTACGGATCGGCGCGCCTGTGACGGACCTCGCCGAGGCGCGGGCCGTGCTGACCCGGGCGCTCGCCGAGCCGGCGCCGTACCGGGCGCCCGCCGGTTGACAGCTGGCGGTAGCGTTCGGGGCGTGAGCGAGAACGTGGAGCAACTGGAGTTCGACCGCACGGCCGCGGCGACCGCCTGGGGCCGGCTGGTCGGCGAGTACGCCGCCGCCCGTCCCGACGCGGACCTCACCTCGCACTGGGTGGGGCTGGTCGCCACGGTGACCGGCGCAGACGCCGAGTCGGTCGAGGAGCAGGTGCGTGGGTGCGTACCGCACCCGAGCAGGACGCAGCCGACGGACGCGGTCGTCGTCGAGGTGATGAACGGCGTCAGCGACGTGGTCGTACGGCTGTGCGCCGACGTGGTCCTCTACGGCGACGACGACGACCCGGCTGCGCTGGTCGCCGAGGCGCGGCAGATCAACGACAGGTACTGCGACCTGCTCGACATGGTCGTCGAACGCCACCCGGAGGTCGACTTCGACCAGGACGGCGGCGACGAGGCACCGGCAGCCGAGGAGGCACAGCCAGCGCCGGCGGCCGAGACGCCACAGGTGGCCGAGGCCACGAGCTCGCCGGCGCCGTGGCTGCACCGCACCGGTGCACCGGTGAACAGCGACGCGCTCGGCGGCCTGGTCAAGCGGTTGGTGAGCTCGTACGCGTCGCAGGCCGACGCCGTCACGCTCGAGGCGATGTGGCGTAGCGCCTTCGGCGCGGCGAGTGGTTGCTCCGCGGACGTCATCCAGGAGGTCTGCGAGGCCGCGCGGCTGCCGGAGCAAGAGCTGTCCGAGCACCGGGCGGCCAACGAGATAGCGGCGGGCTTCGAGGAGCTGTTCGCGGCCGCCGTGGTCCGGTTGTTCGCCGCCGACAGCAGCGGCAACGGCGACCTGGCCGACGAGGGCCGGCGGCTGGTGCAGCGCAGGGACGCGCTCTTCGACCTGATGGAGGAGCTCTACCCCGGCATGTACGAGGCCGAAGGCGACGACTGAGCGGCCTGCCGTCAGCGGATGCGGCGGAGCAGGGCGACCAGCGCCCGGCCCACCAGCAGCCAGAAGATCGCCGCCATGCCGTAGTTGACCAGCACCCCGACGCGGTCGTCCTCCGGGGTGAACAGGTCCCTGAAGAACACCACGAGGCCCTCAGCGAGCCCCGCGACCAGGCCGACGAGCGGGTTCGCCGGGTTGGCGTCGAAGACGACGAAGACGATGTGCAGCGCGAGCGCGATGGCGAAGACCGCGGAGCCGATGGAGACGATCGTGGTGGCCCAGCGGACGGTCCTGGCCCGCGTCGCCGCGCTGCGGGCACGCTCCCGTTCCCGCTCCTCCTCGCGGGCACGTTCCTCCTCCGCGCGGGCGCGTTCGCGTTCCTCCGCCGCCAGCTGCTCGCGTTCCTCGGCCAGTACGCGCGCCGCGGGGTCCTCGGCCTCGTCCGGGCCGTCCGCGGTGTCCCCGTCGCCGGGGTTTTCCTTGATCTCCGCCACGGCCGCCATTGTGCCCCCAGGACGTGACGAACGCCACGTGTTCGGCCAGGTGAATCGGTCGGCGGCCGATTCCCTGGCCGCACAGTCGTCGGCTGGCGCATAGGCTGGCACCGTGCCAGAGCAACCACCACTCGTCGTCGGTTTCGACCTCGACATGACGCTGGCCGACGCGCGCGCCGGCATCGCCAGGATCTGGCGGGAGCTGTCCGCGCGCACCGGCGTGTACATCGACGTGGAGACCGTGATCGGCCGGCTCGGCCCGCCGCTGGAGTGGGAGGCCGCCCAGTGGTTCCCCGCCGACCAGGTCGACGAGGCCGTCACCAGCTACCGCTCGATGTACGAGCTGGCGATCCCAGCGACCACCGCGCTGCCTGGCGCGGCCGACGCCGTCGATGCGGTGCACCGGCTCGGCGGCAGGGTCGTGGTCATCACCGCGAAGCACGCGCCGAGCGCGGAGGCCACGCTGCAGCACCTCGGGCTGGACGTGGACGAGGTCGTCGGCCAGGCGTGGGCGGAGGCGAAGGGGGAGGCACTGCGTGAGCGCGGCGGCACCGTCTACGTCGGCGACCACCCCGGCGACGTCCGTGCCGCCCGGGCGGCCGACGCCGTTGCGGTCGGAGTACGTACCGGTGGCGTGCTCCCCGAGGGTGCGGACGTGTTGCTGGACGATCTCACCGGGTTCGGCGACTGGCTGGTCGAGCACGTGCTCGACACCCGGTTGCAGGCGTTGACCGAGCAGCTGCGAACGCTTGGCAGCGTCGTGGTGGCGTTCTCCGGCGGTGCCGACTCCGCGTTCGTGCTCGCGGCCGCCGTCGACGCGCTCGGCGCCGACCACGTGCTGGCCGCCACGGCGGTGTCCGGCAGCCTGCCGAACGCGGAACGTACGGCGGCCGCGGAGTTCGCCGCCAGCTTGGGCGTGCGGCACGTCCTGCCCGCCACCGACGAGATCAGCCGGGAGGGCTACCAGGCCAACGCCGGCGACCGCTGCTACTTCTGCAAGGCCGAGCTGCTCGAGGTGCTCACCCCGCTGGCCGAGCAGTACGGCATGGCGCACGTGGTCACCGGCACCAACGCGGACGACGCCGTCGACCCGTTCCGGCCGGGGATCAAGGCCGCGGCACAGCGCGGGGCCAGCACCCCGTTGCGCGACGCCGGCCTCAGCAAGGCGCAGGTACGTGCGGCGAGCCGGCGGATGGGCCTGTCGACGTGGGACAAGCCGGCCGCCGCGTGCCTGTCCAGCCGGGTGGCGTACGGGGTGCGCATCACGTCGGCCAGGTTGGCCAGGGTCGAACGCGCCGAAGCTGCGCTACGTGAGGCGCTGGCTACGGAAGGCATCCCGGTGCGGAATCTCCGTGTCCGTGACCTCGGCGATCACGCCAGGGTCGAGGTCGATCCCGCACAGGTGCCGGTCGTCGCGGCGTCGACCGGATGCGTGTCCGCCGTCACCGCCGCCGGGTTCGACCGGGTCGAGGTGGACGAGCGCGGCTTCCGGTCCGGCGCCATGAACGAATTACTGGCCTGAGGCGCTACGCTGGCGCGGCAGCAACGAGAGGACGAGTGACACCGGTGCCCACTGGCAAGGTCAGGTTCTACGACCGTGACAAGGGTTTCGGCTTCGTGACCCGAGACGACGGCGGCGACGTGTACGTGCACTCGTCGGCACTTCCGGCCGACGTCACGTCGCTACGTCCTGGGCAACGGGTCGAGTTCGGGGTGGCCGAGGGTAAGCGTGGCCAGCAGGCGCTGTCACTGCGGTTGCTCGACGCCGCGCCTTCGGTGGCGAAGGGGCAGCGGAAGAAGCCCGACGAGATGGGCGTGATCGTCGAGGACCTGATCAAGATGCTCGACGACGTCGAAGGCAGCTACCGGCGCGGCAAGCACCCGGACAACCGCACCGCGAAGCGACTCGCCACGGTGCTGCGCGCGGTCGCCGACGACATCGACCCCTAGTACTGCAACGGCACATGGGGTGGGTGGCCGCGGGTGCGATAGTGGCTGGTTCGGGCTTGGTGTTGGCGTCGTCGACGCCAGGTTGACCATGCCCAGACGTGGTCGGGTTCGGACACGTGTCGCAGGATCAAATG
>WHTA01000125.1 GCA_009379825.1 Streptosporangiales bacterium | reverse complement strand
GCATGGCGGTGCACGACGACTCGCTGTACGTCTCCCTGACGGCCAGGTCGGACGACAACGAGCCCTACGGCAAGGTCGTGCGGATCCCGCTACACCGCGCGGGATGAGGCCATCGCCGCGGGCTACGAGTAGCGGCCGGGCGAGTACGGCGCAGCGGGTCAAGTGAGGACGCCCCGCCGGTGCGAGAAGTTGCGGAGGAGCGCCAGCGGAGGAGCCAGTTGTCGCAGCGGTGGCCGCCCGCAGCTTGATGCGTAGATGCGGCGGTGGTAGGCCCAGTTCTCCGGTCGCTGGTGACCTCGACCCGGCCACCGTCGAGCATCTGCTCGATCGCTGGTGCTCGCGGGCGCAGCGTTGCCGCATACCCGAGTTCGTCAAGGCCGCCCGCACCATCCGTAGGCACCGTGCCGGGATCGACGCTGCGATCGACCGCGGTCTCTCGAACGGCCGCCAAGAGGGCCTGAACAACAAGGTCAGGTTGATCATCCGACGCGCCTACGGATTCCACAGCCCCGAAGCCGCCCTCGCCCTCGTCCAACTCGCCTGCGGACCCGTCACGCTCGAACTGCCATACCACACCAGCCGCCATCCACATTCACGTCAATAGAGCCCTTTTTCAGGGGAAAGTAGTTAAGGCCCCGCGACCGGCGCGCCGGTATTGATGGCGCTTACCAGTAACTATCTTATGCGTGGTACCGCATATTTCCGCGGTCCCACGGTATGAAATAAACAAATAAACATAAGAAAGCTGTCCGGAAAATTCGGGGCGCATCAGTTCCAGGACCGGTTCGGTGCCGGCGTCGTCACCGCCCTCGACCTGGTCCGGCTCTCCCGCGCCGAGTCGCTGCAGGCCCGCACCAACCTGCCGATCGCCAGCATCGGCCGGGCCTGCAGCTACCAGGACGCGCTGCACTTCTCCCGGCGGTTCCGCGCCGTGTACGGAGTCTTCCCCCGCGCGTACCGGACCGAGCCCGCGGTCACCTCGCCGGTGACAACGCGCGGACTGGCCCGCCTGGTGACCCGCCTACTCGACGACGAGTCGCCGTGACCACGCAGGTGCAGTGCGACGTCGGCGGCCAGCGGCGTTGGCGGGCCACGATGTGCATCGAGCCGGTATCACCGACGTTCAGGGGCGGTCCAGGACCGGACCAGTTCCAGTCCCTCGACGGCGTGGCCGCGGTGCTCGTTGAGCAGGCGTACCAGGGTGTGCGCGTCCCGCTCTCGTGCGGCGTCGCGGATTCCGCGATGTTCGACGTCCACCACGGCGCGGTGTGCCGGGTCGGCGAAGTACAGCGACCGGTAGGGGTCGGAGGAGTCCCACAGCTGCCGGATCATCCGCACGAAGCGGTGCATGCCCGACGCCTCGAACAGGGAGAAGTGGAACTGGCGGTTGGCGTTGGTGAGCGCGACGATGTTGGCCACCTCGTTGGCCGCCGCCATGGCGTCGATGGCGGCGGTGAGACGGGCGACGTCCTCGTCGGTCAGCCGGGGGGCGGCGGCGCACACCACCTCGGTCTCCAGCAGCTCGCGAATCCGGTAGATCTCCAGCAGCTCGCTGATGTCCAGCTCGGTCACGAAATAACCGCGATGCGGCGAGTACCGGACCTGGCCCTCGCCTTCGAGGATCTTCAGCGCCTCGCGCACCGGAACCCGGCTGAGCCCGAGCCGCTCGGCGAAGGCGTCCTGCACGATCTGGGTGCCAGGCTTGAGCTCGCCCTCCAGGATCGACCGGCGTAACTCCTGGAGCACCGCTTCCTGTGCCGTCGGCGGTCGTTTGAACACCACGGTCGTTCCCCTGTCTGCCGGCCACCGGTCAGGTGGCGGGTCGTAGTCGATGATTTCACCCTGTGGGGCATGGCCGCGAGCCGGTCACGAATGCTTCGATGGATGAATTATGTATACATTGCTCATGTCATCGTAACGGCTGGCCGGGCTCAGCGTCATCGTCAATGTTCCGCGGGTGATCGGCGTCGTCTCCGGATGATCCGCGCTGACCTGGGTAGATCGCGCACTCGGCCGCCAAGTGGACAGCGCGCCGCAGCTGGCTAGTCACATAAGCCAGCATTGATCTGGGTCGAGAATCGCAGCTGTTGACACCGAATGAATCTCGTATACATTACCTGAAATACGGTGAGGAGGATATCATGCGACGGATCAGCGGCATGTGCCGCCGGGTACGGGTGGGTGCACTGGTTGCGGCGTTCTCGCTCCTGCTGGGCGTCACGGCGTGCGGTTCGGATGATGACGCCGGCGGCAGTACCGAGGGGGGTCTGACCAAGGTCCGCCTGAGCGCCACGCTCATCGACACACTGCCGTTCATGGCCGCGCTGAAGATCGCCGCCGACCGCGGCGACTTCGAGGCCGAAGGGCTCGACGTCGAGTTCGCCTCCGCGGCCGGCGGCGGCAACACCCTTCGCCCGCTGAGCACCGGTGACGCCGAGATCTCCATCGGTTCGCCGGCCGCATCGGTGCTCGCGGCGCAGAGCGACCCGCGGGTGAAGATCGTCAGCCTGTGGGCGCCGAGGAACGGCTTCTACTGGATCGGCCCGAACGAGGTGCCCGACCTCGATGGCAAGAAGATCGGCGGCTCGGTGCCGGGCGCCACGGTGAACCTGCTGCTGGCGGGGATCGAGGAGAAGCAGCGCGTCAAATTCGGCGAGATCGTGCCGGCCGGCGGGATGGGTGAGAACTGGGCGGCCAGCAAGAGTGGCCAGGTCGTCGGCGGCTGGGCCATGGAGCCGTTCGTCACCGAGAAGGTGCAGAGCGAGAACGCCAAGGTGGTCATCGACGCGCCGGAGGTGCTGCCCTGGTTCCCGGCCGACATGGTCGTGGTGCGCAAGGAGTGGGCGGAGGCGAACCCGGACGCCATGCGGGCGTTCTTCCGCGCGACGTCGAAGGTGTTCGACGACATCGCCAGCAACCCGGCACAGGTGGCGCCCGACCTCGCCAAGATCATGGACATCGACGCGGCGATCATCGAGAAGAGCATCGCCGACGCCGCCATCCCGGCCGAGGAGCTCTACTCCTACCAGACGGTGCCGGAGGCGCTGGACACCGTCTCGGAGCTGATGAACTTGTCCGGCGAGGTCTCCGAGCCGATCGACTGGGCGGCGATCTTCGACCAGCAGTACCTGCCCGAGGAGGCGAAGGCGGACCTGTGATCCCGCCGTGGCCGAGCGTCGGGCCGACCGCACCGTCCTAACCGAACGGAGGCGCCGCAGTGGGAAACCCCACGTCCACGGATGCGCACCTGCTGATCGACGGGGTGTCGAAGACCTTCGACCTCCGTGGCGGGGGGACCACGCACGCGTTGGAGACCATCGACGCCGCGGTCGGTCAGGGCCGGTTCGTGTCCATCGTGGGCCCGTCCGGCTGCGGCAAGTCGACGCTGCTCAACATCGTCGGCGGCTTGGTCAAGCCGTCGACCGGTACGGTGTCCATCGACGGTGAGCCGGTCCGCGGGCCGCGCCGCTCGATCGGCGTGGTGTTCCAGGAGGACTCGACGCTGCCGTGGCGCACTGTGGTCGACAACGTCCGGCTGGGCCTGGAGGTCGCGGGCCCGCCCAAGGCGAAGCAGGTCAGCCGGGCCAAGGAGATGATCGACCTGGTCGGGCTGACCGGCTTCGAGCATGCCTACCCGAGGGAGCTGTCCGTCGGGATGCGCCAGCGGGTGGCCATCGCGCGGACTCTGGCGCTTGACCCGTCGGTGCTGCTGATGGACGAGCCGTTCGGTGCCCTCGACCCGCAGACCCGGCTGATGATCGGCGTCGAGTTGCTGCGGATGTGGCAGAGCACCGACAAGACCGTCCTGTTCGTCACCCACGACATCCAGGAAGCCGTGCTGCTCAGCCAGGAGGTCTGGGTGATGTCCTACCGGCCGGCGACGATCAGCGAACGGCTGACCGTCCCGTTCGACTATCCGCGCGGGCCCGAACTGCTGAGCATCGAGGAGTATCAGCGCCTCAACGCGCGGATCTGGACGGTGATGCGGAAGGAGTCGCAGCGCGCGTTCGACGAGCGCGAGCATCTCCTGGGATCGCGGTGAGGGGTCGGGTCATGCAGCGGGAGCTAGTCCGCACGCTCAAGTCACAGGTGCTCACGTTCCTGGTGCTCGCGGTCATCATCGCCGCGGGTTGGTGGCTGGTCACCGAGACCGACCTCGTGGACACCAGGACCTTCCCACCGCTGGACGAGATCATCGGCGCGCAGACCCAGCTGACCGACCCGGCGCCGGCGACCTTCCTGGACCACCTGGCGGTCACCTCGGTACGGGTGGTGGCCAGCCTGGTGGCCGGCTTCCTGCTCGGCTTCGGGCTCGGCGTGCTGTTCTGGCGGCTGCCGGTGCTCGGCCGCGCGCTTGAGCCGTACCTGCTGGCCTTCTACGCGGTGCCGCTGGTGGTCTTCTACCCGTTCCTGCTGGTGCTGTTGGGCATCAACTCCTGGCCGATCATCGCGATCTCCATGGTGATGTGCTCGGTACCGGTGGCGCTCAACACCTGGATCGGATTCCGTGAGCAGAAGGAGATCCACCGGATGGTCCACCTGGCGCTGCAGCTGCCCAGGCTGCTGCGGTTCCGCCGGATCGAGCTGCCGGCCGCGCTGCCGCAGGTCTTCACCGGGGCGCGGGTGGGGGCCGTCTACAGCCTCGTCGGCACGATCGGGATGGAGTTCATGGTCAGCAGCGAAGGGCTCGGCTACGCCGTCCGGCACCAGTACGAGACGTTCCACTTGCCGAGCATGTACCTGTTCCTCGCCGCCACCCTCGCACTGTCCTTTGTGGTCGTGACCGCGCTGCTCGCGGTGAGCGCCGTGTCGCTGAGGCATCACGAATGAACGCCAACCGTTCGGCCGCGACGACCAATCCACCCGGGGCCGATCCGGACGGCGCGCCGACGACCGCCGCGCCGAGCCGGGCCCGGCGTGCCGGGCGCACCCGGCGGCGTCGGTTCCCGGTCGGACCGCTGGTTGTCCTCGTGGTCGCCGCCGTTGTCTGGTACCTGCTGTCCCTGGCGCTGTTCGTGGTGCCCGAGCCGGTGGCCACGGTGCGCGCCCTGATCGACAACTTCTCCTCGACGGAGTTCACCGACGCGGTCGGCAAGACCGCGCTGGGCGGTCTGGTCGCGTTCCTGCTCGCCATGGTCGCCGGCGTGCTTCTCGGTGCGCTGATCGGGTTGTCCAGGCTGGCCCGGCGCATCCTGGAGCCCACTATCCTGGCGCTGAACGGGATTCCCAAGATCGCCATCTACCCGGTGCTGATGCTGGTGTTCGGGCTCGGCTCGACCTCGCAGGTGACGATGGGGTTCATCTTCGGCGTGTTCCCCGTGATCATCAACTTCGGCGGCGCGCTGGCCACGGTGCCGGAGATCTACGGGCGGGTGGCCCGATCCCTGGCCATGCCGTGGTATCTGCGACTGCTCAAGCTCGATATCCCGGCCGCGCTGCCCTCGCTCGCGGTTAGCCTGCGGCTGGCGTTCAGCCTGAGCCTGGTCGGCGTGGTGTTCGCCGAGATCATCGGCTCCAAGGCCGGCCTCGGCCAGATCATCATCGCCAAGTACACGCTGGCCCAGTACGAGCTGATGGGGGCCGCCGTGCTCCTGCTCATCGTCACGTCGCTGGTCGGCACCACCAGCCTGTGGGCGCTGGAACGGCACCTGGCGCGCCGCTGGCGGTAGGCGAGACCAACCGACCTGGAGAAGTGGGAGGAGCATCGTGGTGCAACGGGACGACCACGCCGCCGGCGGTCCGGTCCGCCCTCTGGTCAGCGTCGGCTACTACCCGGCCAACGACACCAGGGCGACGCTCGACCTCGCCCGCGAGCTGGATGGCGGCATCGTCGACACGCTGTGGGTCGGCGACAGCCCGCTGATCTGGCGGGAGTGCTGGGCGAGCATCGCGCTGTGCCTGGCGGCCACCGAGACGCTGCGCCTCGGCCCGGCGGTCACCAACCCGGTGAACCGGCACTGGACCGTCACGGCGTCCACCGTGCAGACGCTCGACGAGTACTCCCCTGGTCGGGTCCGGCTCGGGATGGGGGTCGGCGACAGCGCGCTGCGCCGGCTGAACGGCGGGGTGGCCCGGCTGGCCGAGCTGCGCTCTGCGGTGCACGGTATTCGCACCCTGCTCACCAGGTCGGTGGCCGACATCGGGCCGGACGGTCCGGACGTGTCCTGGGACCGGCCGCCCCGACCGGTGGAGATCCTGCTCAGCGGCAGCGGGCCGAAGACCCTGGAGCTGGCCGGCGAGTTGGGCGACGGCGCGATCATCGTGCCGGGCATCGCGCCCGGCGCGGTGGACCAGGTGTTGGCGCGGGTCGCGGTCGGCCGGCGCGCCGCCGGCAAGGACCCGGCCACCCTGCACTCGGTGCTGTGGGTGGCCTGCGCCATCGACGAGGAGGAGCGCGCCTGGGCGGACGTGCGGCCGTGGGTGGCCTCGATCCTGCGGCACCCGCTGGCGTTCGACACCAGCCAGGAGGTGGACGCGGTCCGGAAGCGGATCCGCGCAGGCTACGACTTCTCCCACCACATGTCGCACGAGAGCCGGCACGGCGAGGAACTGCCGGTCGAGGTGCTGCGTGACTTCGCCATCGCCGGTACCGAGGACCAGGTGCTCGACGGCCTGAACGCCGCGGCCCGGCTGCCGGTGGAAGAGCTGGGGCTCGTGGTGATGGGGCGGGACGTTCACGAGCAGGTGGCCCGGCTGAACAAGCTGCTCAACGAGTCCTGGCTGGTGCGGTGAGCGTGCGGCCGGACCGAGCCGGGCAGCGGAAGGGATCGAGGAACCGTGTTGATCAGCGACTGCACGTTGCGTGAGGGAGAGCAGCAGCCGGGCGTCGTGCTCGGCGCCCCGGAGAAGGTGGCGATCGCGAAGATCCTGCGAGACGTGGGGGCTCGGCGGGCCGAGATCGGCACCCCCGCGGTGTCCTCCGGTGAGCGCGAGGCGATCGCCGCGGTGGTGGAGAGCGGGGCCATCCCGGAGACCCTCGGCGTCTGCCGGGCCAGGACCGGCGACATCGCCATGGCCGCCGACTGTGGCCTGTGGGGGGTGGTGGTCTCCAGCCCGGTCAGCCCGCACCAGCTGACCACCAAGTTCGGCTGGTCGGTCGACCAGATGATCGACGCCGCGGTCACGGCACACACCGCGGCCAAGGAGCGCCGCTTGGTCACGTTCGCCAGTGCCTACGACACCCTGCGCACGGACCGGGAGGACCTGCGGGCGGTGTACGGCGAGCTGAACCGGCAGGGGCTCATCGACGGCATCCGGATCGTCGACACCGTCGGCGTCGGCACTCCGAAGGTGGTCGCCGACCTGGTCCGGTGGTGCACCGACGAGTTCGGGCTGCCGATTGAGGTGCACTTCCACGACGACTTCGGCCTGGCCACGGCGAACGCGGTCGCCGCGGTCGAGGCCGGCGCCGAGGCCGTGTCGTCCAGCATCGCCGGGGTCGGCGAGCGGGCGGGCAACACGGCGACCGAGGAGGTGGCCGCGGCGCTGGAGGTGCTGCTCGGGGTGAAGACCGGGCTGGCCGTCGACCGGCTCGGCCAGAGCTTCATCCGGGCGGCCGAGCTGATGCGGCTGCAGTTGCAGAACAACCGCGCGATCATCGGCAAGAACTCGTTCCGGCACGTGTCCGGCATCTCGATCAGCGGCTACATCAAGTCGCCGCTGGCCGCCCAGCCGGTCGAGGCGGAGCAGGTCGGCCGCGGTTCCAACCTCGTGCTCGGCAAGACCTCCGGCCGGCACGCCGTGGAGCACCTGCTGGCGGCGCTGCGCGTCGACGCCACCGAGCTCGACGTGGGGCGCCTGGTCGAGTCGTTGAAGGAGACCGCCGAGGAGAACCGCCGCGTGCTTAGCACCGCGGACCTGGTGCGCGCGGTCCGCACCCAGCTCGAGAACTGAGTCCCGACAACGCAGATTTAAAGGCGGTGAGGAGATGACCCTGGACAGGTTCAATGCCGACACGATGGCCGCACCGAAGGTGCCGCTCTCGCACGGCGTGGTCGCCGTCGGCTGGCTGCACGTGTCCGGCATGGTCGCCCGCGCGCCGGGCGGCGAGATCGTCGACGGCGACATCGTGGCGGCCACCCGGCAGTGCCTGGAGAATATGGAGGCGGTGCTCGCCACCCGCGAGGTCGACCGAACCTCGGTGGTGAAGCTGAACGTCTACCTGACCGACTTCGGCGACTACGCCGGGATGAACCAGGCGTTCGAGGAGTTCTTCGACAGCCCGTACCCGGCCAGGACGACGATCCAGGCCGGCGCGCTCGGCATCGGCCAGGTCGAGCTCGACGCGGTCGCCTACCTGGGCGAGTGAGGCTCCGGTGAGCCCGGCACTGCACGTGCGCAACCTCGGCGGGCTGCTCGCCGCCGAGCCCGCCTGGGGCTGGCGCGCGGACCGCGAGCTGCTCTGCGCGCACGGCCGGGTGCTGGCGATCGGGGCCGGGGTCGATCTGGCACTGCGCTCGCTCGAGCGGGACGGCGAGCCGGTGATCGTGCTCGACGCCGCCGGCCTGCTCGCCGTCCCCGGGCTGATCGACGGGCACGTGCACCCGGTGGCCGGCTCGGTGTCGGTGGTGCCACCCGGCCACGGCTGGACCGACACCTACCTGAACGCCGGGGTCACCGCCATGGTCTCGGCCGGCGAGCTGACCTTCCCCGGGTTCAGCGCGGCCGAGCTGACCCCGGACGCCGCCGCCCGGCTCGCCGCCAACTCGGCGTGGGCGTTCGGCAACATCGCCGCCCCGCCGCGGGTGTACGCCGGGACCCTGCTGGCCGTGCCAGGGTTGGACCGGGAGCACTTCCGGCAGGTGGCCGAGGTCGGCGGGAAGTGCGTCAAGTACATCTACTACCCGTTCGCCGGACGTCAGTGGGCGGGCGAGGTCGCCGCGTACACCACCTGGGCCGACGAGTTCGGCCTGGTCACCAAGATGCACGCGGGCGGAACCTCCTACCAGGGCCACAGCCTGGAGGCGGACGCCGAGCTGGTCAGCGCGGTGGCGCCGCGGGTGCTGGCGCACGCTAACGGTGGCCCGATCCCGATGGACGACGAGGCGCTGGCCGCGATCGTGGCGCGGACCGGCTGCCACCTTGAGCTGATCCTCGGCGGGAGCCTGCGGGTGCTGCGTGAGCTGGTCGGCCTGCTGCGCGAGCGCGGCGAACTTCACCGGATCACGGTCGGCACCGACACCCCCGGCGGCAACGGCACGATGCCGCGCGGACCGCTGCAGGTGGTCGCGGCCATCGCCGGCCTCGGCCAGGTCGATGCCGCGACCGCGCTGCGCTGCGGCACCGAGAACGTCGCCAGGGCACACGGGATTCCCGGCGGCGCGCTGGCCGAAGGACAGCCGGCCGACCTGCTGCTGGTCGGCCCGGTGCGCGGGTCGTCGCACACGACCGTGGCGAGCGCGCTGGAGGCCGGCGAGATCGTCGGCGTCGGGGCGGTGGTGAGCGGCGGAGCCGTCGTCGCGCTGCCCGGCCGCTACACCCCGCCGCCGGCCGCCCTGCCCACCCTGGAGACGGCATGACCAGCTCACCGACGCGGCGGGCACCGTGGGCCGACGTGATCAGCCCGGACGAGTGGCGGCTGCACACCACCGCCGGCTACGGCAAGCGGGCGGTACCCGGCCGGCGGCCCGCCCTGCTGGTCGTCGACGTGACCTACGAGTTCACCGGGGACGGCACCGGCGATTCCAGCCTGCCCGGCGTGCTCGACCGGTTCCCCAACGCCTGCGGTGACGCCGCGCGGGACGCGCTGCCGCGGATCCGGGCGCTGATCGAGCATGCCCGCGGCATCGGCATACCGGTCTGCTACTCGAAGATGACCGACGACCGGGGGCCGTGGTCGCGGAAGAACCGGCGGGCACCGGAGCTGGTCGCGGCGCCGGCCTGGGTCAGCGGGATCCACGCCGACCTCGCGCCCCGGGACGGCGAGCTGGTGGTCACCAAGGCGTCCGCCAGCGCGCTGTCCGGCACCCCGCTGCTCGACGAGCTGCGCCGCCACGAGGTGGACACGGTGATCGTGACCGGATGCGCCACCGGCGGCTGCGTGCGGGCCACCGTGCTGGACGCGTTCGGCGCCGGGCTCACCGCCCTCGTCCCGCACGAGGCGGTGTTCGATCGCACCCCGGTGCCGCACCAGGTGTCGCTGTTCGACATGGACATGCGCTACGCCAACG
>WHTA01000124.1 GCA_009379825.1 Streptosporangiales bacterium | reverse complement strand
TTTATCTCACGCAACACGCCGGCTATAAAGTCAAGATTCGGTTATTACAAGAAATCCGGCGCGTCCCGGAAACGCCGAATAGCAGCCACTACAAGAGCCACGTCAACACACCGCGAGTGTCACGAAATTTGTGCCAGAACCGGATTCCGCGGCGACGTCGCACACGCGGAGCTCGCCCGCGCACAGGTACGCCACCAGCCTTCCTTCGGCGACGATGGTCGGATCGTGCGGTTCGCCGACGGTGAACCGCTTGGTGCGGGCAACTTGGCGTGGCAGGTCCTCGATCATGAATCTCCCCAGGCGAAGCGAGACGCGCCGACGTCCGGGCAGGCCGAACCTGCCCGTCGGCTTCGGTGAACGCGCGAAACTGAGCGCAGAAACAGCGAAAGCCCACCACGCGAGCTAGAGCGCGTAGCGGGCCGCTGTCGGCAGAGAGTCTAGCAGTTCAGCTCGCCTGATCACGATCGTCCGCGGCATGCCTGGCACGGACGAGCTCGTCCCTCGCACCGAGCAACTCAGAGACCGCCCACGCGGACGCGCGCACGCGCGGACCGAGCGTACGCAACCGCGCCGCAGGCATCCGGATCTCCGGGCCGGTCAGGCTCAGGCATCCCACGACCGCACCGGTGTGGTCGAAGATGGCCGCAGCGACGGTATGGATGCCCGGTGTCCGCTCGGCATAGGAGAGCGCGTAGCCGGTCCGCCGTGCCTCCTCGGTCTCCACCCGCAGCGCGCCGGCGTCGACCATGGTCGCGGGTGTCACCTTGCGCAGCGGCCGCCGCAGGATCGCCTCCTTGCGGTCCGGCTCGAGGAACGCCACGAGGATCTTGCCCGGCGCTCCGTACGGCAGCGGTATCGGCACGCCAAGCTCGGTGTACGTGCGCCGCAGCGGGTGGTGGCTCTCGACCTGGTCGACCACGACCCGCTCGTCGTCGGGCAACAGCATGTGCAGGCCGACGGTCTCCTCTTCCGCGTCACGCAACGCGGTCATCGCGGGCAGTGCGGCCTCGCGCAGTGACGGTGCGACCGCACCGCTGCGCGCCAGCTGCAGGAGGAGCGGGCCGAGCGCGTAGCGCCTGTCGGCCGTCTGCCGGACGAGTTGGTTGTGTTGCATCGCGACGAGCAGCCGATGCGTCGTGCTGGTGGACAACCCGGTCTTCCGCGCGATGTCGGAGATGCCCAACGTCGGTGTCTTCGCGCTGAAAGAGCGCAGGATGCTCGCTGCCCGATCGATCGACTGCACACCGGGAGCCCGCTTGGTCGTGTCGGCCATGAGCTCTCCCTGCGGTAAGTGTCGACACTCTTGACAGCACGTTCTCACGAACGTAGCTTGTCCGCAACACGAGAAGCTATCCCGTATAGTGGGAAGAGGCCAATGCTCCCTCTCGACGGTTTCCGGGTACTCGATCTCACCCGGTTCCTCTCCGGCCCTTACTGCACAATGGTTCTGGCCGAACTCGGCGCTGACGTCGTGAAGATCGAGCGGTTTCCCGACGGTGACGATGGCCGAAGGCTCGCACCGAAGGTCAACGGCGAGAGCTACCCGTTCGGCATGCCCAACCGGAGCAAGCGAAGCATCGGGCTGGACCTCAAGCAGCCCGCGGGACGCGACGTGTTCCTCCGCATGGTCGAGAACGCCGACCTGGTCGTCGAGAACTTCCGGCCGGGCGTGACCGGCAGGTTGGGTATCGACTACGAGGCAGTCCGTGCGGTGCGCCCGGACATCCTCTACTGCTCGATCAGCGGTTTCGGCCAGACCGGACCGTACCGCGACCGGCCCGGCTTCGACATCATGGCGCAAGGGATGGTCGGCTTCCTCCGCATGACCGGCCACCCGGACGGCAACCCGGCCAAGGTCGGCATCGCCGTCAACGACATCGCCGCCGGCGCCACGGCGATCTACTCGATCCTCGCGGCCCAGCTGGTTCGACAGCAGACCGGCACCGGCCAGTACATCGACGTCTCGCTCGTCGAGGCCGGGCTCGCCTGGACGGTATGGGAGTCCGGCGCGTACTTCGCCAGCGGCGAGGAACCGGCGCCGGCGGGCACCAGGCACCGCAGGTCGACGCCGTACCAGGCGTACCGCACTGCGGACGGCTACGTCACCATTGGCGCCAACACAGAGCGGCTCTGGCAGCAGCTGGTCAAGGACGTGCTCCTGCGGCCGGAATGGCTGACCGACGCACGCTTCGCCACGCTGCCCGACCGGATGACGAACATCGACGAGCTCGAGCGCGAGATCGAGGCGATCACCTCGCAGAAGACCACGGCCGAGTGGCTCGAGGTCCTCGACCGCACCGGCGTACCGGGCGGCCCGGTCTTCACCTACGACGAGGCACTCAACGACGAGCACATCCGCTCCCGCGGCATGGTCGTCGACCTCGAACACCCGATCATCGGGCCGATGCAGACCATCGCCCCGCCGACGAAGTTCAGCGACCTCGACGTCTCCGTACGCGGGCCCGCGCCGTGGCTCGGCCAGCACACCGACGCGGTACTGCGTGAGAACGACGTCGGCGACGACGAGATCGCACAGCTCTACGACGACGGCGTCATCTACGACGCCCATCCTGAACTACGTGGGAGGTAGTCCCTTGTCCAACGACCTCGTGGTCGAGCGCTCAGGCGCCGACAAGGAAGTGGCCACGCTGGTACTCAACCGGCCGGACAGTCGCAACGCGATCCGGCTCGGCATGTACGAAGAGCTCCCCGGGATCGTCGCGGAGCTCGACACCGATCCGACGGTCAAGGTCGTGGTGGTCCGCGGCGCGGGACAGAAGGCCTTCGCGTCGGGCGCCGACATCAGCGAGTTCGAAGAGGTACGCGGCAACAAGGAGAGCGCCAAGGCGTACAACCTCCGCGTCGAAGCGGCCGAACGGGCACTCGAAGGCCTGCGCAAGCCGACCATCGCCATGATCCACGGGTACTGCGTCGGCGGTGGCTGCGGACTCGCGCTCGCCTGTGACCTCCGCTTCGCCGACGAACGTGCCAGGTTCGCCATCACGCCAGCCAAGCTCGGCCTCGTGTACAGCCTGGACTCCACCAAGCGACTCGTCGACACCGTCGGCCCGTCGCGGGCGAAGTGGATCCTGATGTCCGGCGAGCTGCTCGCCGCTCAGCGCGCGCTGCAGCTCGGCCTGGTCGACGAGCTCACCACTCCCGACGAGCTCGAGCAGCTCACCTACGACTTCGCCGAGATCGTCTGCAGCCGCGCCCAGTTCAGTGTCCGCTCGGCGAAGACGATCGTCCGCCGCGTCCTTCGCGGCCAGACCGAGGACGACGACGACACCCGCGACATCCGCAACTCGTCGTTCGACACGGGGGACTACGCGGAAGGTGTTCGCGCCTTCCTGGAGAAGCGCCCACCGCACTTCACCTGGTCATGACGGAATGGGCGAGGTGTCGAGATGTCCCTCACCGAGTACGTAGCTGATTTCACCCTCGACCTCCGATTCGACGACATTCCCACCGCTGTGCGCGAGGCAGCGGTCGAGCACGTGCTCGACGGCTACGGCCTCGCGCTCAGCGGCACGGCCGAGGAGAGCCACCGGATCATGCGCGGCTACGCCGGCCGGGCCGCCTGCGCGCCCGAGGCAACCGTCCTCGGCACCAGTGTCCGCACGACAGCGGACCTCGCCGCGCTGGCCAACGGCCTGTCGATCCACGCGATGGACTACGACGACACGCAGCTCTCCACCGACCCGGAGAGCGTGTACGGCCTGCTGACCCATCCGACCGCGCCCGTGCTCGCGGCCACGTCCGCCGTCGCCGAGCTGGTCAACGCCTCCGGACGTGACCTGTTGACCGCCTACGTGGCGGGCGTCGAGGTCGCCTGCCGCACCGCGGACGCGTCGAACCCCAGGCACTACCACGACGGCTTCCACTCCACCGGCACGTTCGGCGCCATCGGCGCCGTCGCGGGGGCAGGGAAGCTGCTCGGCCTCTCCCCCGTCCAGCTGCGCCACGCGCTCGGCATCGCCGCCAGCCTCTCCGGCGGGTACCGGGAGAGCTTCGGCACCATGACGAAACCGCTCCATGCGGGCAAGGCCGCGGAGGCCGGCGTCGTCGCCGCGCGCCTCGCTGCGGACGGCTTCACCGCAGCAACGAACATCCTCGAGGCGAAGCGCGGCATGTACGCCGCTGCCAGCGGTGGCTACCAGCCGCAGCGGATCGACGGCACGCTCGGCGCACCGTTCTTCTTCGCCGACCCCGGGATCTCCATCAAGCCGTACCCGTCCGGTTCGCTGTCGCACCCCGGTCAGGACGCCGTGCTTGCACTCGTACGCGAGCACGACGTCGCACCCGACGACGTCGTGGAGGCGACGGCGGGCACCAACTCGGCGATGCCGAACGCGCTGATCTACCGCACCCCCACCACGGCGCTCGAAGCGAAGTTCTCCTTCCCGTTCTTCCTCGCCATCGCGATCCTGCGCCGGAAGGTGGGGATCGCGGAGTTCCACGACGACGTGGTCCGCAGTGCCGAGGTGCAGGAGATGGTGCAACGCTGTCACCACGTCGTGGACGACGAGATGGAGGCGGCGGGCTTCCAGCACATGAGCACCCGCGTCACCGTCAGGCTGCGCGACGGGCGGGTGCTCGAACGGGTCGAGTCGTACGCCACCGGGCACCCGGAGAAGCCGATGCCGCGTACCCAGCTGGAGGCCAAGTTCCTCGAGTGCGCCGAGCTCGCCGTTCCCGAGGACACGGCACGGCACGTCGCGGCCCGCATCTGGGACCTCGACGAGGTCGACGACATCGCCAAGCTCCACGCGTTGATGGGTGGTCCACGATGAACAGAGTCACCACGCTGCGCCGGGTCGACATGATCAGCGGTGCAGTGCTCGTCGTCTTCGGCATCTTCGTCATCGCGCAGAGCCTGCAGCTCGACTTCTACATCGACGACACGCCGGGGCCAGGGTTCTTCCCGTTCCTGCTCGGCACCGCGCTGGCACTCTCGGGTGCGATCCTCACCGCGACCCGCCTGATCCGCCCCAAGATCGGCAACGAGGACCTGAAGCTGCCGAGCCGGCCGGATGCAGCCAGATCTCTGGGTCTCTGGGTGAGCGTGTTCCTCGCGTCGTTGCTCATCGGCTGGCTGGGCTTCGCGGTCACCGCGCTGCTCCTAGTCGCCGTGATCCTCTTCGTCATCGAGCGCCGCCGCGGGTGGGTGCCCGTGGTCGTGACCATCACGATCCCCGCACTCACCTGGCTGCTCTTCGGCTGGTTGCTCCAAGTGCAGTTGCCCACCGGCTTGTTCGGGTTGATCGGGTCCTGAGCCCACGGAGTTGATGACAGTGCTGTCGAGCCAGAACCTGCGACGGAGGCAAGCGTCGTGACCGAGGCATTGCAAGGAATCATGACCGGGTTCGCCACGGCGTTCACGCTCACCAACTTGTTCTGGGTGTTGTTCGGAGCCACTGCGGGCACCCTCATCGGTGTGCTACCCGGGCTCGGCACCCCGGCGACGATCGCCATCCTGCTGCCGCTGTCGGTCAACCTCGAGCCGGCGACCGCACTCATCATGATGGCCGGCATCTACTACGGCTCGAAGTACGGCGGCTCCACGACGTCCATCCTGCTCAACATCCCGGGCGAGGACGCCTCGGTCGTCACGGCGATCGACGGGTACCAGATGGCCAAACAGGGACGCGCCGGTCCCGCACTCGGCATCGCGGCCATCGGCTCGTTCATCGCCGGCACCTTCGGCCTCATCGGCCTGACGTTCCTCGCCCCCGCCGTTGCCGAGATGGCGGTCATCTTCGGTCCCCCGGAGTACACGGCTCTGATGGCGCTCGGCCTGAGCATGGTGCTGCTGCTCGCCGGCCGCTCGAAGCTCAAGGCGTTGATCGCCGCCCTCGGCGGCTTCCTGCTCTCCACCATCGGCATCGACCTGTTCTCCGGTGCCACCCGCTTCACCGGCGGCAGGATGGAGCTCGCCAACGGCGTCGAGTTCGTCGCCCTCTGCATCGGCCTGTTCGCCATCGGCGAGGTCATGGTCAACCTGGAGAACAGGTCGGGACAGACGTTCTTCAAGGTGCCGAGCAAGCTCAGGGAGCTGTTCCCCAACCGCAAGGACCTGGTCGCCTCATCCGGGGCGATCGGGCAGGGCACCGTCGTCGGCTTCTTCGTCGGCGCCCTGCCTGGCGCGGGCTCCACGGTGGCCTCGTTTGTCTCCTACACGCTCGCCAAGCGCCTCTCGCGCCACCCGGAGCAGTTCGGCAGGGGCTCCATCGCGGGGGTCGCTGCGCCCGAGGCGGCGAACAACTCGGCCACCGCGGGATCGTTCGTACCGCTGCTGACACTCGGCATCCCGGGATCGGCGAGCACCGCCATCATGCTCGGTGCGCTCTTCCTGTACGGCCTGCAGCCCGGCCCGATGTTCTTCACCGAGAACCCCGACGTGGTCTGGCCGATCATCGCGAGCATGTACATCGGCAACCTCGTGCTGGTGCTGCTGAACCTGCCGCTTGTGCCGGTGTTCGCGAGCATCCTCCGCATCCCGTACTACATCCTCTATCCCGGCATCATCGTCATCTCTATCGTCGGCGTGTACAGCATCAACAAGTCGTTGTTCGACATCGTGCTGCTCGCCTTGTTCGGCCTGCTCGGCTACGTGATGCGCAAGACGGACTTCCCGACCGCACCCATGGTGCTGGCGTTCGTCCTCGGCCCGCTGTTCGAGCAGTCGATGCGCCGATCCTTCGTGATCTCGCAGGGGGACCCCACCATCTTCGTCACGCGACCCTGGGCCGCCGTCTTCCTGCTTGTCGCGGTAGCGCTGTTCGTCGGCCCGATGCTCGCGCGCAGAAGGAACAACGAAACCGACAGTTCCGATTCGTCACCGGAAACGCCTACCGAGAAGGAAGAACCGGCGGCAGCTGACCTAGATGCCGTAACCGACGAACCTAACAAGCGCTGATTCAGCGACGAAGAGCGCAAAGGAGGTTGGCATGTCCGACTCTCGATTGGTGCGCGTAGTGGTGTCCGGCATCCTCGTGGTGCTGCTCACCGCAGCGTGTGGTCTCCAGCCCGACTCGGGCTCGGAGAATGGAAAGGACTTCGAACCAACGAAACCGGAGTTCCTCGTGCACACCGGTCCTGGGGGTGGCAGCGACCTGTTCGTACGCGACGTCATCGCGATGATGCGCAAGGAAAAGCTCATCGAAACGAACTGGCCGGTCCGCAACGAGAAGGCCGGTGAGGGCGCGGGCGCGATGTCGTACCTGATGGGCAAGAAGGGCGATACCGACACCATCTCGGCGATGACCACCACGTGGATCACCACGCCGCTGACGATCGAGGGCGCCAGCGTCACCACGAAGGACCTCACCGCGGTCGCCGGGTTGATCAACGAGCCCGAGATCATGGCGGTGCCGGCGGACTCGCCGTACGACTCGCTGAGCGACTTCATCGAGGACGCGAAGAAGAAGCCGGGCAAGCTGGTGCAGACCGGCGGCTCGACGACCGAGGTGGGCGCACTCAACGGTGCGGCACTGCAGGCAGAGACCGACACCAAGTGGAAGTTCCTCTCCTTCGAGGAGGTCGGCCAGCGGGTCACCGCTCTGCTCAACGGTGACGCGGACATGATGTTCGGTGCTGCGACGGACTTCGCGTCGCAGGTGAAGGCGGGCAAGCTGAAGGTCATCGGCACCATCAGCCCGACGCCGTCGCCGCTCTACCCGGACGCTCCGACCACGGAGGACGAGGGGTACGAGACCGAGCTGGTCGCCCAGGTCCGCGGGATCATGGCACCGCCCGGCATGCCGAAGGAAGCGGTCACGTACTACCAGGAGCTCTTCACCAAGCTGCTGGAGACCAAGGCATGGAAGGACTACGCCAAGAAGAACGGCCTCGTCACCAAGCTGCTCACCGGCAAGAAGTGGGAGAAGTACCTCGCCGAACAGAACGCACTGGTCAAGGAGACGCTGAAGACGGCGGATCTCGGCAAGGGCTGACCCGCACAGGCATCTGCCGGTGTCGGCCCGCGGTAGCACCCGCGCGGGCCGGCACCGGCGGGCTCGTCGACGACAGGAGGATCGCTGCGTGAGCGCCACCGGCAGACTCGCGGAGTTCGTGGCCGGCCTCGACGCGCACGGCATACCGGACGCGGTACTGCACCAGGCGAAGCGCTGCCTCATCGACTGGCTGGGCGTCAGTCTCGCCGGCAGCGCCGACCCGTCCGCAGCCGTCGTCCGTGCCGTCGGCGAGGAGCTCGACACCGACGGCACGGCGACGGTGCTCGGCGCCGGGCGCAGGGCCGGGCTCCTCACCGCGGCACTCGCCAACGGCTACGCCGCACATGTGCTCGACTACGACGACACCTACAACCCGGCAAGGACCACCGTGCACGGCAGTGCACCTGTCTGGCCGGTCGTGCTGGGGCTGAGCGAGCGCACCGCGGTCACCGGGTCCCGTGCCCTCGCCGCGTTCGTCGCCGGCTTCGAGACCGAGGTCAGGATCGCCCGCGCCGCCGGGCCAGCGCACTACGAGCAGGGCTGGCACGTCACCGGTACGGTCGGCCACTTCGGTGCGGCAGCAGCCGCCGCCAACCAGCTCGGGCTCGACGCCGACCAGGTCGCGCACGCGTTCGGCGCGGCCGGTACCCAGGCCGCCGGCCTCAAGGGCGTCTACGGGAGCATGGGCAAACCGCTGCACCCGGGCAAGGCGGCCATGGACGGCCTGCTCGCCGCGCTGCTCGCCCGCCGCGGCTTCACCGCGTCCACCACCGTCCTCGACGACCGGCGCGGGTTTCTGCAGGTGCTCTCCCCCGACCCGGACATCGGGTACGTCACCGAGGCACTCGGCGAGACCTGGACCCTGCCGGACAACGGCTTCAAGCCGTACGCCTGCGGCTCGCTGACGCACCCGACCATCGAGGCCGTCGTCGACCTGCGCGCCGAGCACGGCTTCCGTCCGGAGCACGTCGCGTCCATCCAGGCCACGGTCAACGACTACGTGTCCTGGGTGACCGGCAAGCCCACGCCGGCGACCGGGCTGGAAGGCAAGTTCAGCATCTTCCACTGCGCCGCCGTGGCCGCTCTGGACGGCGCCGCGAGCATCCGCCAGTTCACCGACGAACGGGTGACCGACCCTGCGGTCGTGGAGATGCGCGACCGGGTGACCATCACCGTCGACGACGAGCTGCCGAAGGACGCCGCGTCGGTCACCGTCGTACTCGAGGACGGGCGACGGTTGACGCGGGAGGTGCGGCACAACAAGGGCACCCCGGCCAAGCCGATGACCGACGACGAGATCGAGGCCAAGTTCCTCGACCTCGCCGGCGACTGCCTCGGGCCGGACACCGCACGCCGACTGGTCGACATCTGCTGGCACGTGGAGACCCGCGACAGCGTCGCGGAGATCGCGCGGCTGGCCGCAGGGAACGAGGTGCGCCGGTGAGCCAGCAACCGGTAGCCGTCGTCACCGGAGGGGGCCGCAACATCGGCCGTTCGATCGCGCTCGAGCTGGCCCGCTGGGGCGCGGACGTGGTCGTGCTCGTACGGGCCAACCGCGCCGAGGCGGAGAGCGTCGCGGCGGAGGTGCGCGCCGAGGGCCGAAGGGCGCAGGTCGCGGTCGCCGACGTACGGGACCGCGACGCCGTGGCCGCAGCCGTCGCGGACGCGTGCACCCTGGGTCCGCCGACCATCCTCGTGAACAACGCCGCCATCCGGGTCGAGCGACCGTTCCTCGAGCTGACCGACACCGACTGGCGCGAGGTGACGAGCGTCATCGTGGACGGCGCGTTCGTGTGCGCGCAGCAGGTGCTCCCGCACATGCTCGACGCGGGGCACGGCCGGATCGTCAACATCGCAGGCGTCACCGGCCAGACCGGAGCCGCGCACCGCGCCCACGTCGTCACCGCGAAAGCTGGCCTGATCGGCCTCACCAAGGCGCTCGCCGCCGAGTACGCCGCCGACGGCGTCACGGTGAACGCCGTCTCTCCCGGCATGATCGACACCACCAGGCTGCACGGCACCCCGCAGCACCACGCCGGGCGCACGCCGCCGGTGGGCCGGCTCGGCAACCCGCAGGAGATCGCGGCGGCCGTGCGTTACCTGGTCTCCCCCGACGCCGGCTACGTCACCGGACAGACGATCAACGTCAACGGCGGCGTGCTGACCTGACCGAAACGCCCACCTGCCGGCGCCTCCCCCGGCACACTGGGAACCGTGCCCGAAGAGCGTGGCCAACCAGTACGGGAGGAACGAACCGATGGCACAGGAACCGGCGCCGATCGTGGTGGGTATCGACGGCTCGGAGGACGGCCTGCAGGCGGTGCGGTGGGCGGCCCGCGAGGCGGCGTTGCGCGGCCACGCGCTGCGTATCGTGCACGCCTTCATCTGGCCGATGATGAACGTCCCGCTCGGGCCGAGCCCGGTCGGGCCGCAGGAGGGCGGGCTGCGCCACGAGGCCGAGGGCTTCGTCGGCGAGGCGATCGCCCTCGCCCGCTCCACCGCACCGGACGTGGCGATCACGGGAGACATCGTGACCGGGTCGGCCGTACCGACGCTGGTGGACGAGTCGCACCACGCCGAGCTGGTCGTCGTGGGTAGCCGCGGCCTCGGTGGGTTCAGCGGGCTGCTGGTCGGCTCCGTCGGTGTCGGCACCGCCGCGCACGCGTCGTGCCCGGTGGTGATCGTCCGCGGCGTGCCG
>WHTA01000123.1 GCA_009379825.1 Streptosporangiales bacterium | reverse complement strand
CTTCCTCGATCGACAACTCCCGCGCGAACACTTCGGGCTTGCGCGCCACGCGACCACCTCCGCGCGCAAGCCTCGAGGACCAGGCCGGTCAACGCAAGGCGACACGATTACGACACAACCCCAGTTGACGAGGCACTAGCAGGGCGGCCTGGGCGGCCAACGTGTCGGCGCGGAGGCCTGCCGGGGCCCGCTCTCCACGCGTGGCCACCATCAACGATCCCGTGTCCATGAGCTCGATGCTCGCCGGCTGGGTGGCAGCCACCTCGGGGAGCACGGCGGCTGCCTCGGCCAGAGACGGCAACACGAGCAGCCCTGTGCTGGCGAACCGAGGCGCGGGGACGGTGGCAAACGTGGCAGAGGCGACGAACGCCAGCGTGCCCTCGCTGCCCACGACGAGGTGGGCGAGGATATCCGCGGGCTGGTCGTGGTCCAGGAACGCGTTGACGCCGTACCCCATGGTGTTCTTGATCGCGAACAACCGCCTGATGGTCCTTAAGGAGTCCGCATTCTCGCGCACTCGGTCTCGGAGCTCGAGCAGCCCCGCATGCAGGGCCGGCTCTGTACGGCGCAGCTCGTCATCCGCGTCCGGCCGTCCGGTGTCGAGCCGTGTGCCGCTAGGAAGCACGAGATTCAGGGCGAGCAGCGTGCGGTAGGCGTTGGCGTGGGTGCCGCAGCTCATGCCGCTGGAGTTGTTGGCGACCACGCCACCGATCGTGCAGGCGCTCTCACTGGCCGGGTCGGGTCCCAGGCGGCGGCCGTACGGACGCAACAGCGCGTTAACCGCTCGGACGGTGGCACCGGGCTGGGTGCGCACCGCTCGGCCCTCCTCGAGCACTTCGATAGCGCGGAAGTGCCGTCGGGTGTCAACCAGCACCTGGTCGGTGATTCCCTGTCCCGACAGGCTGGTCCCGCCCGAGCGGAACGTCACTCCAACACTGTTTGCGGCACAGGCAGTGATGGTTCGCGCCACGTCATCGGCGTCACGGGCGATGACCACCGCCGCAGGGGTCAGCCGGTAGTGGGATGCGTCTGAGGCGCGAGCAGCGCGGTCGATGGGACGGTCCAGAACCTGGTCGACCGACAGCCCGGCGGCGAGCAGGAGTCCACGGGGTCCCGGAGGCACCACAGCAGCGGTCACGACATGTTCCCTTCCACGGGCCACTCGCCACGTTCCTCGAGCAGGGTTCGGAGTAGTTGCTTGGTTACCTTGCCGTAGCCGGAGGTCGGGAGCGCGTCGACCACCACGACGCGACGAGGCGCCTTGTACCGAGGCACGTTAGACCGACACCACCCTTCGAGCGTTAGCGAGTCCAGGTCGACCCCGTCGCGCAGCACACATACGGCATAGCCGACCTCGCCCCACTGCGGGTCGGGCACGCCGACCACACCGACCTGGGAGATGTCAGGATGCTTCAGCAGCTTCTCCTCCACCTCCCGCGGGTCGATGTTGGAGCCGCCTGAGATGTACATGTCGGAGTCCGTCCGGTGATGTAGAGCAGTCCCCGGTCGTCGAGGTAGCCGAGGTCGCCGGTGCGGAACCATCCGTCCCTGAAGGCCTTTGCGTTCGTCGCAGGATTCGCGTAGTAACCCGCGAACACGGCCGGACCGCAGACGCAGATCTCTCCACGGTCCCCGGGTGGCAGCTCGTTGCCGTCCTCGTCCTGAATGCTGACCTGCATCCCGGTGCGTTCGAAGCCGGCGGGCGGGATCTCCCCCGGCACCGGCAGCGACTCATGCATCCAGGTCGGCAGGACCGTGATGTTGCCGGTGACCTCCCCGAGCCCGTAGTACTGCACGAGCACCGGGCCGAGGACGTCGAGGTCCCGGGCCAGGTCCTTCGCCGTGATCGGCGCGCCGGCGTACACCACGTACCGCAGTGAAGAACGGTCGAAGGCATGGGCCGAGTCGTCCTGTGCGAGCCGGTTGAGAATCGTCGGGACTGTGAACATCGTCGAGACGCGTTCCTGCTCGACCAGCTGCCAGGCGGTAGCCGGGTCGAGCCGCTGCTCGGGCATGAGCACGATCCGCGCTCCCCGCGCGACGTGCGTCGTGACGTGGATACCTGCACCGTGGGACAGGGGCGCGACCACAAGCGTGCTGTCGTCGGCACGCAGACCGGGCATCAGGTCGGCGAGGTGGTTGGTCACGACGAACTGCATCTGGTCGTGTGTGAGCACCGCGGCCTTGGGCGTGCGGGAGGACCCGGAGGTGAAGAACAGCCACGCCGGGTCGTCGACGCGGGGCACGTACCCGTCGGGACTTCGGCCGTCGTGCTCCGCGATCAGCCGCGCCACCTCACCGCCGGCGGCGGCGCGATCGGGTCGGGGGTCGTCTCCGAGCGGCCACGTCGGCACCGCGGCCAGCGCCTCGGCATACGCAGAGAAGTCACTGTGGCAGATGAACAACGCCGGCTCGATGTGCCGGGCGAGACCGACCACGTCGTCGACGTCCAGACGAAAGTTGGTCGGCGCCCACACCGCACCCACCCGCCACACTGCGTACATCACGGTGAGCAGGTCCGGGCAGTTGGGGGAGTGCGTCAACACCACCGAGCCAGGGCGAACGCCCTGATGTTGCAACGCGGAGGCCAGCGCGTCGACGCGGCGATCGAGTTCACCCCAGCTCCACCGCAGACCGCGAAATACTAGCCCCGTCGCGTCCGGCGTACGCAGCGCGGTCCCGGAGAGAGCCCGGGCCAGGTTCGGGGTACGCCGCGTCCGGCGATCGGTCCCGGGAAGGCCGCGCACGGCTGGGGCGATGGTCACGAGAGTTCTCCTTCAGCGAGGGTACACGGCATCGGGCGGGAAGTGGCGAGACAGCTCCCCGTGGATCACCCGACGGACGCGCCCCCACAGACCCGGATCACCTGGCCGGTCACATAGCGGGCTCCGGGCGAGGCCAGGTAGGCGACGGCAGCCGCGATCTCCTCGGGCGTTCCCATCCGCTTGATCAGCTGGTCGTCAAGGGAATAGGTGACAGATCCGGTCATGGCTGTCGCAACGGGTCCCGGGGCCACGGAGTTGACTGTTATGCCACGGTCGCCGACCTCCTTGGCGAGCCACTTGGTCAGGGCGATGACGCCACCCTTGGAGGCGGCGTACGCCGGTCCGGACCGGCCCCCTCCGGCGCCGCCGGACCGGGGGCCGCCCATGATCCCACTGATGGACGAGATGTTGACGACCGACCGCATGCTCTCCTGGGTCTTGGGCGACGTGAGCACCGCCTGGCACAACAGGAAGCACCCCCGGAGGTTGGTGTCGATGTCCAGGGTCCACTCGTCCAGCGTCATTGCCTCGAGGCTGGACCGGGACGCCGTTCCGGCGTTGTTGACCAGGATGGTTAGCGTGCCAAGATCGTCAGCCGCCCGCTCGACCGCGGCCCCGACCGCCTCGGGGCTGCGGACGTCAACGGCCGCACCGAGAACCCGGCGGTCGGGGAACTCGCTCCCCAGCTCGTCGACCACCTCGGCGGGCTCCCGAAGGTCGACGAGGAGCGCATCGGCACCGCGGAACACGAGCTCGCGTGCGATCGCACGACCGATCCCGCGTGCCGCTCCTGTGACCAGGGCTGTCTCCCCGGTCAGGTCGAAGCTGTCAGTGGTATGCATGCGCCACATCTCCGGAGGTCAGGCAGCGTAGATGGTGGTGGAGCTGGGAGGAGACGGCTGCTCGCCGCCGTGAACCCCGCCATGTGCGGTCGGATCGCCCCTGGCGCGACCGACGACTGACGACGGTCACAAAACCTTGTGGCCCGGCGACCGGGCGTGTCAAGAGCGTTCAGCGATGCAGTAAAATGGAGGTTCCATATGGTGGAACGGGTTTGTCCGCCATGCGACCTCTCGTCCATACTCGCCAGGTGAGCGTCAACTTCAACAGCGAGGTAAACCTCGCACAGCTCCGGCGCCGCGGCCGTCACTTGCTACGTTCCGCAGAATGGAACATCGCGCACATGCTCGACGACCAGCAGTTCACGCCTGGCGCCCAGAGCCTCCATCGCGGCCTGAGGCTGCTCGACGTCGTGGCCGTGATGGCCCGCGACCAGCCGGGCGGGGTGACGCTAGCCGACCTTGCCCGCACGACCGGTCTGCCGAAGTCGTCCCTACATCGGCTGCTGCTCGCGCTCAGCGAGGCAGGGTACGTCGAACGGCTCCAGCCGGGGGGCACCTACCGTCTCGGCGTCCAGGCCCAGGTGCTGGCTCAGCTGGCCACATCAAGCCACGACACGCTGCGCGCTGCCGCGACCGACAGCCTGATCCGACTGGCCGAGCTCTCGGAGGACACCACTTTTCTCACCGTGCGACAGGGCAGCTACGGCCTGTGCCTGAGACGTGAAGAAGGTTCGGGGCTGATCCGCAACAACGCGATGGGGGTGGGTGACCGCCACCCGCTCGGCGTCGGTGCCGGATCCCTGGCCATGCTGGCCGAACTGCCCGACCTCGAGGTCGAGGAGATGCTGAAGCGCAACGCTCACATCAATGCGCGGCATTACCCCCTCATCGACTCCCAGAAGCTGCGCGACCTCGTGGCCCAGAGCCGCCGGGACGGCTACGCGACCAATCCCGGTCTGGCCGCACCTGGATCGTGGGCCATCGGTGTCGCGATCTGCGACGAGGATGGTTCACCTGTCGCTGCGCTGAGCATCGCGAGCATCGAGCAACGGCTCAACGGGCCGCGTCGCGTCGCGCTCGTCGAGGCGCTCCACGCCGAAGCAGCTCTGCTGAAGGACTTCCTGGCCTCCGTCCCGACCGGGTCCGCCGGCTCGGGACGACCCGCCGGCTCGATCACCACAACCAAGGGTCACCGACCCCGCATCTGAGGAGGACACCATGCCCGCCACACCGCACCTGACCGGTTGGGCGCACTCGCGCTTCGGTCGTGCCGAGGAACCTGACGTCGAGACGCTCCTGGCACGCGTCTCGGGTGAAGCGCTCGCGCACGCCGAGGTCGACCCCGCGGAGGTCGATGCCATCTACGTCGGCGTCTTCAACGCGGGTCTCTCGCCCCAGGGGTTCGAGGCCGGCCTCGTCGGTGTCGGGCTCCCCGCACTCGGCCTGACCCCGGCGACCCGGCTGGAGAACGCCTGCGCCACCGGGTCGGCTGCGCTCTTCGCCGGTCTCGACCTGGTCGCCTCCGGGCGCGCGCGGACGGTGCTGGTGCTGGGCGCCGAGAAGATGACTGCCGCTGAGATGACCGTGGTGAACGACGCACTTCTCGCGGCGTCGTACCGAGCCGAGGAGGCCGCGGCCGGCAGTTTCGCAGCGATCTTCGGAGGCCTCGCAGAGACCTACTTCGACCGGTACGGCGACCTCCGGGCCACGCTCGCCCGGATCGCGGCGAAGAACCATGCGAACGGGACCCGGAACCCGTTCGCTCACATGCGGAAGGACCTCGGCTTCGACTTCTGCAACACCGTCTCCGAGAAGAATCCGGAGGTCGCTGGACCACTGCGTCGCACGGACTGCTCGATGGTCTCCGACGGGGCTGCCGCGATGGTGCTGCAGTCCGACGACGCAACCGCCTCGGCGCCTCGCGCCGTCACCTGGCGAGGTCGCGCGCAGGCCAACGACCACCTACCGCTGAGCCGGCGCGGAGACCTCCTGGAGTTCGCCGGCGCCCGCGCCGCGTTCCGGCGCGCGATGGAGGAAGCCGGCACGACTTTGTGGGACCTCTCGCTGCTGGAGATCCACGACTGTTTCACCATCGCCGAGTTGCTGGAGTACGAAGCCTTCGGGCTGGCCGAGCCGGGAAAGGGAGCGACCGCCATCGAGTCCGGCATGGTCGCCCGTGACGGTGAACTGCCGGTCAACGTGTCCGGAGGCCTGAAGGCCAAGGGCCACCCGATCGGTGCCACTGGGATCTCGCAGCATGTGATGGCGGCAATGCAGCTCACCGGTGAGGCCGGCGACATGCAGCTGCCGAATGCCCGGCTCGCCGGTGTCTTCAACATGGGCGGCGCCGCGGTGGCCAACTACTTCTCCGTCCTCGAACGCGTCCGGTGACCGGAATGAGCGAACCCGCCCGCCTCCGCCATCCCGCCCCCGCAACGGAGGAGCACATCGTGTCCGTCCCCATACGCGCCGCGTCGCAGGCAGGCAGCTCGGCCCGGCCTCGCGGATGATGCCGGCCGTAGTCACGTTCGAGCTGGTGGCCGAGCGGAGTGCTGCGTGACAGGCCGACTGGAGGATCGGGTCGCGATCGTCTTCGGTGCCGGTGGCGGCCCGGACGGCGTCAGCAACGGTCAGGCCGCCGCCGTGACCTACGCCTGGGCGGGGGCCCGGGTCGTCGCGGTGGATCTGTCAGGGGACGCAGCCGCTCACACCGTCGCCTCGATCCTCGAGGAGGGCGGGGAGGCGATGGCCGTCACCGCCGACGCCACCGACGGTGACGCGGTTGCCGGTGCGGTCGGGGCGGCACTCGAGGCGTACGGCGCCATCGACGTTCTGCACAACAACGTCGGCGCGACGATACTGGGCGATCCCGTAGAACTCGAGTATCGCGAATGGAAGCGGGCGTTCCAGATCAACGTCGACACCGTTTTCCTCACCGCGAAGCACGTCCTCCCCGCGATGCTCGAGCAGCGTCGCGGTGCCATCGTGAACGTGTCATCGGTGGCGGCACTGCGGGACGTGGGCTACCCGTACCCCGCGTACATGGCGAGCAAGGCCGCGGTGAACCAGGTGACGGTGTCGCTCGCGCTGACACACGCCGCCGACGGGATCCGGGCCAATGCGGTTGCGCCGGGCTTCATGGACACCCCACTGGTGCGCAAGCAGCTCGCCGGCCAGGCCGGAAGCATCGAGGAGCTGCTTGCCACACGGCACGCCGCGAGCCCCACGGGCCGGATGGGCACCTGTTGGGACGTAGCCAATGCCTCGTTGTTCCTCGCCAGCGACGAGGCGTCATACGTCAACGGGGTCTGCCTACCCGTGGACGGAGGTTTGACGATGAGGTGCGTGTAGCGCCCAGAACGTCACTGGCCGGCTCTCTCAGTCAGCATCCCCGGCGGCCCGACCCGCGGGTGCCCACCCGCGGGTTTTGGGGGTAGTGCCGGTACAGCCCCGACCTCATGTACGACTTGCATGCACTGGGCATTTCTGTTCCATGCACTGGGCATTTCTGCAGGCGGGCCGGGCCAATTTGACCATTGTCCCACGGCGGCGGGCAGCACAAGGTTGGAGGGCCAGGACGGCATGCGCGGCTGGTACAGGCTCAGGACCGCCGCAGGACAAGACCGAGAGGCAGGCGATCGTGACACGTGTGGGGTTCATAGGGCTCGGCCGGATGGGCGGCCCCATGGCCGCCAACCTGGCGGCTGCTCAGCATGAGGTGACGGGATACGACGTCGTTCCGGAAGCGCGGGAGATGGCCGCGTCGAACGGTGTTGCCATCGCCTCCTCCGCTCGTGAGGCCGTCGCCGGCGCCGAAGTCGTCGTGACCATGCTTACGCGCGGCGACGTGGTTCGCGCGGTACTTACGGGGCCGAACGGGGTCATGTCCGAGCTGCCAGCCGGTGCCGTGCTCGTCGACTCGTCCTCGATCGACGTCGCCACCACCAAGGAGATGCATCAGGATGCGGCATCGCGCGGGATCCACTACATCGACGCTCCCGTGTCGGGTGGCGTGGCCGGAGCCCAGCAGGGAACGCTCACCTTCATGGTGGGTGGAGAGGCCGAGACCCTGGAGCGCGCCCGCCCGTTGCTCGAAGTCATGGGCGCCAAGATCGTCCACGCCGGCGCTGCGGGCTCCGGCCAGGCGGTCAAGACGATCAACCAGATGCTGTTCGGCTCGACCCTGGTCGCGGTTGCTGAGGCCTTCACCCTCGCCGAGCGGCTGAGCTTGGATCCCAAGGTTCTCTACGATGTCGTCACTAGCGCCTCGGGGGACTGCTGGGCCATCCGGAACTTCTGCCCGTGGCCGGGCGTCGTCCCCGGTTCGGCCGCGGACGCCGACTACGAGCCCCGCTTCGCCGCCCGACTGATGAGCAAGGATCTCAACCTGGCTGTCGATGCTGCCTCCAAGGCAGGACAGGAGCTCTCGATCGCCTCGCTGACGGCGGCCCTCTACGAGAAGCTCGCAAACCAACAGGAACGCGAGATCGACTCCTCTGCCGTGGTCCGGGTGATCCCGGGGAGCCCGCTCGCCGACCCGCAACCGTCCACCGAAGGAGCCTGATCTGACATGACCGATACCGCTACAAAAACCATCGAGGACATCGCTTCGTCCACCGATCGCGACCCCGGGATGCTCATCGGGGGCGAGTGGGGCGCGGCCGACGCCGGCGAGTGGATCGACGTCGAGAGCCCCCGAGACCGGAGCACCTGTGGGCGGGCACCGCGGGGCAAGAAGGCCGATATCGACCGCGCAGTGGCAGCGGCGCGCAAGGCGTTCCCCGCATGGCGAGACCTCGCCCCCCGCGAACGAGGCAAACTGCTCCAGCAGGTCGCGGACGCCCTGGAGCCTGAGGTGGAGCGTATCGCCCGGCTCATCTCCTTGGAGAACGGCAACGCCATCCGGACGCAGTCGCGGGGTGAAAGCAAGTTTGCCGTTGACGTCTTCCGCTACTTCGGCAGTGTCGCCAGCGAGAGCAAGGGCCAGACCGTTCCCCTCGGGCCGAAAACCCTCGACTACAGCCGTCTCGAGCCGTACGGCGTCGTCGGTGCTGTTGTCCCATGGAACGCACCCATCCAGTTGAGCGCGATGAAGATCGCCCCTGCACTCGCGACGGGGAACACGATCGTCCTCAAGACGGCGGAGGCAGCGCCCCTTGCCGTGCATGCCATGGCACGGGTCGCCGCCGAGATCCTCCCGCCCGGCGTGCTGAACGTGGTCTCGGGCTACGGCGAGGAAGCGGGCGAGGCGCTCATCACCCACCCGGACGTGGACAAGCTCTCCTTCACGGGCTCCACGGCGGTCGGCGCCCGTGTCATGCAGGCAGCATCCGATCGCATCGTCCCCGTCTCGCTCGAGTTGGGGGGCAAGAACCCACAGATCGTGTTCCCTGACGCCAACCAGGACTGGGTGGTGGAGGGCGTCGTGTCGGCCATGCGCATCACCCGGCAGGGGCAGTCCTGCACGGCTGGCTCACGGCTGTTCGTCCACCGTGACATCTTCGACTCGTTCATCGGCACTTTCGCTGAGAAGCTCGAGAAACTCGTCCTCGGCGACCCCCTCGACGAGGCCACAGACATCGGGACGATCGTCAACGCCAAGCAGTTCGACCGGGTCTGCGGCTACATCGACGAGGGCCTCTCGACGGAGGGAGCCACGGTCGCCACCGGAGGGCGCCCGCCGACAGAGGGTGCGCTATCCCAGGGGTACTACGTCACACCGACGGTCTTCACCAACGTCGGTAACGACTGGCGCATGGCCCGCGAGGAGATCTTCGGCCCCGTGGTGGCGGCCATTCCGTGGGACGACGAGGCCGAGGTTGTCAAGATGGCCAACAACACCCACTACGGGCTCTCCGCTTTCGTTTGGACCCATGACATCGGCGCCGCTCTCCGTGTGGCCCATACGGTGGAGGCCGGCTGGGTCCAGGTGAACCAGGGCGGCGGTCAGGTCCTCGGCCAGTCCTACGGCGGCTACAAACGCAGCGGCATCGGCCGGGAGTTCTCGCTCGAAGGGGCACTTGAGAGCTACACCCAGCGCAAGCAGATCTCGGTCCGCCTGGAGCCGTGAAACGCCGGCGGCCGGCCCGCGTGGCCGGCCGCCTTGCTCTGTCCCTGTGATCATTCGCGCGTCGACCGTCCGGCGGCACGCCCTCGAGGAAGAACATCAATGCCAGCATTCACCACGGTTGCCTTCGTGGGCCTGGGAACCATTGGCCTGCCGATGGCGACGAACCTCGTCAAGGCCGGCCTCCAGGTCCAAGGCTTCGACCTGGACAAGACGCAGGAGAGCCGACTGCAGGAACACGGCGGACTCATCGGATTCGACCACGTCGCGGAGGCCTGCCGAGGGGCCGAGGTGGTGATCACCTCGCTACCCAACACCGAGCACGTTCGGACCGCCCTCGTGGGGCCCCAGGGAGTGCTCTCGGTGATGGAACGGGGCACATACGTCGTCGACGTCAGCACGATCTCCCCCGTAGCCACCAAGTCCCTCGCCGAGCAGGCACAGCAGCACGGGGTCTCCTTCGCCGACGCCCCGGTGAGCGGATCGAGCGTCGGAGCCGCGAACGCGACGCTCACCATGATGGTGGGTGCCAGTGATGCCATCTTCGCCGCTATCCGGCCCCTGCTTAACGTCCTCGGCTCGAACATCATCCACGTGGGCGACGTCGGCTCCGGGGGAACGGTCAAGCTCATCAACAACCTGCTCGTCGCCGTCAACGCCGCCGTGTCGCCGAGGCCTACGCCATCGCGTCGAAGACCGATCTCGACCCCCGGGTGATCTACGACGTGGTAAGCAAGTCCACCGGCGACTCCTGGGTCTGGCGCAACCGGGTGCCCGCCAAGGGACTCGTCCTCGGAAGCCCGGTGGAGGATGACTTCGCGCCGGGGTTTGCTTCGTCGCTGATGCGTAAGGACCTCGACCTCGCGCGTGACTTCGCCGGAGAGCTCGGCACCCCGCTTCTGCTCGGCGCGTTGGTGCGGGAGATGTTCACCAGTGTCATCGCACAGGGCTGGGGCGGCAAGGACTACTCTGTGCTCGCGAGGCTTTACGAGCATGTCGGAAGGCCCGAAGGCGAGTAGACGCCGAGAAGTGAAGCGTCGACGTTTCACTCCATAGCGGTGTGTCCCCCCGCTCTCGAGGCTGCCATCGTG
>WHTA01000122.1 GCA_009379825.1 Streptosporangiales bacterium | reverse complement strand
CCCAAAACCGGATGCGCCGGCCTGACCCTCTACGCCGTAGTACGCGAACTCCAACAACTCCTCGCCACCATGGCCGGCGCATGCCACACCTGCCAACGACCCTTCGACCCCCACGACACGACCTAACAAAGCACTACTAGTTGACCGCAAGAAAGGGGCCCCGACGGGCTGCCACCCGTCGAGGCCTGTGCACCGGTCGAACCCTGCGAGAGGAACAACCCATGCGCGTTCAGCGTACGGCGCGAGCCTGCCCGGACGAATGGGCTGGGCCCTTGACGGCGACAGTCGCGCCACTGCCCGAGCACCAACGTGCTCGTCTACGCGAGTACTGGTCCCAAGTCGTCGAGCTCACCTATGCGACCGCTGGCGAGCCTGCGCCAGATCCACGGTTCGACGCCTCCGAGCGCTCAGTTCGCCGGGAGGTACGCCGGCGAACTGCCCGGACGGTGCGCGTCATGCCTGCCGCTCAAGAACGGGTATCGCGAGCGATGGGCGGTGCCGCGTGAGTGAGCTGGTCTCCGTTCTCGGTCTCGACCGCACGGCGCCATGGATGGCGCCCGACGCGCCCACGGCCTTGTGTGGCGAGGTCGACCCCGAGCTGTGGTTCCCAGAGATGGGCGGTTCGACCGTCGACTCCAAGCGACTGTGTCGCGAGTGCCCGCTGCAACGAGCCTGCCTGGAGTGGGCACTTGCGCATTCCAGTGAGAGCCGGCACGGCGTCTGGGGTGGGCTCAGCGAACGCGAGCGGAGCGCGCTACGCCGTCGCCGAGCTGCCTCGACGGCTGCTGCCGCCAACGAGCTGTCGGAGGTGGCCTGATGTACGCACCGACCTACTATCGGACCCGCTACCCGGCATCTTGGACCAAGTCGGGGAAGGCCACCGCTACCGTCCGAGTCGGCGGTACGTACGAGGTGTACCTGTGCATCGGGCACCTGCGTGTCCCGCTGCGCACCGACGAGGCGTGGGCCCTGTTCACCGCGCTTCGTTCTGCGCTCCCGGCTGAGTTCGGTGCGGCGCCAGCGTGGACCGACGATCCGGTGGCGCGGGAGGTGGCGTCCTGATGGCGACCACCCACCCAGCCTCGACTCGCCGGCTCCTCATCCGGGACGAGGTCGTCGAGCTCGGCGACGTCGCCGCGACCGGTGACCTGTGGGCGGCATGCGCGTTGCCGGGTGATGGCCCGGAGTTCCGGTTCACCAGCACCCGCCCTGGCCGCCTGACGCGCGTTCTGGTTGCTCTCGGTCTTTCGAGGGGAGGCCGTCCGTGCTGATTGTTGGCCTCATCTTGGGCGCCTTCCTCGGCGCGCTGCTGTCCGCCGTGTTGTGGGCGACCGGCCGCCGTCCCTACCTGCGAGTCGACGTGCAACAGCACACGACCCGCGAGGTCGTCCACCACGTCGTCGTTCCCGAGCCCGCCAGTGGCCCGCATGCAGTAGAGGCGGCCGTGGTGGCGGAAGCAGTGTCCGCCATGCCGACCGTCCGCCCACACCCCGCCGTGTACCGGGAGGCGCTGACACCGCTGGCGCGGAAGGAGATCGGCCGATGACCGAGCTGGAACGCATCGTCGAGGCCGCCATGCGCCTGGTGACCGCGATGACCGAAGACGAGTACGTCCATGCCTACGCCGAGCTGTGCGACGAGCTCGGCCACGACGAACCGCAACATCGCTACGACCTCGGGGAGAACTGATGACTGTCTACGTCGACGACGCGGCGATCCCAGCTGGCGTCGGTGCCGACCGCCACTCCTGGTCGCGCCTCTTCGCCGACAGCCCTGTCGAGCTGGAGGACTTCCGCGCCCGTCTCGGCGCCGCGCACGACTGTGGGTTCCGGCACGAGGCGTTCGTGGCGTGCCGCCAGCCATGGCGGTACGCCACGGAGGCCGAGCGCACCCGCGCCATCTTGATGGGCGCGATCCCGGTGCGGCACCGCGACACGGCGCGCCTGATGCGTGAGCGGTGCCGGACGGAGGTCGCCGGATGACCAACGGACCGAAGCCGAGCAAGGCTCAGAAGCTACTCGCCGCGGCGGACGAGGCGGCGCAGCTGCGTGCGTACCGCACGCATCCCGACGTGGCGGCGCTGGCGATCGAACGCGTACGCACCCGCGTGGACGTCCTGGTCTGGACGGGTCTGGTGCTCGGACTGCTATTCACCATGTCCAACGTGGCGAGCTTCGCCGCACGCGGCGCCGAAGTCGGATCCGTGGCCTGGGTGATCGCCTGGCTGCTCGACCCGATGGTCAGCCTGTGCCTCGTCGGCACCCTGATCGCCGAGGCGACCCTCGCGCGGTATCAGCTGCGGGCCGGCCAGTGGGTTCGCGGCGCCAAGTGGGGACTGCTTGCGGCGACCTACACGATGAACACCTGGTCGGCCTGGGCAACGCGCGATGCGGCGCTGATCGTGTTGCACAGCGTTCCGCCCGCCGTCGTGTTCGTCATGGCTGAGGCCATCACCGATCTCCGGGACCGCCTGACCGACGCCGTGTTGGCCGCGCACCGCTACGCCACCGACCGCGCGGCGACGCAACCGGTCGTCGACGAGTCCGCCTCGGCCGCGGATCGACCCGAGCTCGACCAGCCCACCGTGCCGGCTCCCGCGGCGCAGGTCCAGGACGAGACCAGCGAGGCGGATCGGACTGCCGCGACGCGAACCACGGCCCGGCAACGCGCGGACCGCCGCGGTCAGAGGGCCACTCGCACACCGGACCGCCCGGCAGTCAGCGGACCGGACGTGTCGGACCTGCTTGCCCCGGGCCGAGCGGTCGCGGACCGGCTCGCCGCTCAGGGCCAGTCCTTGTCCCGCCGGTCCCTGATCGCCGGCCTGCGCGAGGACGGCCATGCCGTCTCGACGGGCCGTGCGAGCGCGCTTCTGCGCGTCCTCATCGCCGCTCCTTCGTCCATCGACACCGACCATGACTCGAACGGCCGTCAGCGGCCGTCTGAGGCCGCTTGAGAGGCATACCAGACATGGGATTCAAGGAATTCGTCGGACTCGGCAACGGTGACCACCGGCCGCAGCTGCGCGCCGTCCCGGACCCCGACACCACCGACACCGCACTGATCCAGGTCGAGACGGCCGGGGACCAGCCATCCGAGGACCAGCCGAACACCGACCTTGAGCCGAAGGTGTTCGACGGTGAGGTCATCGAGGACCAGCCGACGGCCGAAGCGGACCACCCCAGCAGCGAAGGACCAGCGGACGACGAGGACCAGGCGGGCACACCGGTCCCCGTGGACCCGCCCGCGCGTCGTGAGCGCGTGGACCTGATCGCTCGCGCTCGCGGCGACGAGACCCGCTCGCCTGTGCTGGCGCCGTGGTTGAAAGACCGGGCCGAGCTGCGCGATGTGACCCGTTGGCTCGCCGGCTTCGTCGGCCACACAGCGGCGTATCACCTCGTGCGGGTGCCGCTGTACGTCGCGAAGCTCACAGGCCGCTCGCCACGCGGGGTCTACCGAACACTGCGCGCGATCGCCGGCTGGGTACTCGACGCCGAGGGCGCGCCTCTGCGTCGTGAGGCGGTCGACCGCAAGGATGCCGACGAGTACATGGCCCTCGACGGGCTACGCCGCGACCGGCTCAAGTGGCGTTTCCTGCTTGTCCTGCCGCTCCTGCTCGCCGCTGCCGGCCTCGTCGCCGCGTCCGTCGGCGCGTTGGCCGTCGCTGTTCTCGCCGCGGTGTCCGTCGTGGTGTTCGGCGTGATCGGCTCGCCGGCCGACAAGCCACTGATCGGCCGTTCGGTCGTCACGCAGAAGGCGCCGCGGCTGACGTCGGACCTGGTGGTCCGCGCGCTGGCGGCGCTGGGCATCGCGCAGATCAATGCCGCTGTCGGGCCGAAGGGGACTGGTATCACGTTCCCGGCCCCGATCGTCCGCGACGGTCCTGGCTGGCGGGCCACTGTGGACCTGCCGTACGGCGTGACGGTCGACGACATCATGGACCGCCGCGACAAGCTGGCCTCCGGATTGCGTCGGCCGCTTGGGTGCGTGTGGCCCGAGTCGGTCGAGGACGAACACGCGGGTCGGCTGGTCCTGTGGGTCGGGGACCAGGACATGGCGAAAGCCAAGCCGACCCCGTTCCCGTTGGCGCGGTCCGGCCGGACCGACCTGTTCGAGCCGGTCCCCTTCGGCACGGACCAGCGTGGACGGCCCGTGAACGTCCAGGTGATGTTCGCCAACGTGCTCATCGGCGCCATGCCGCGGTACGGCAAGACGTTCGCACTTCGGGTACTCCTGCTGGCCGCTGCACTGGACCCGCATGCACAGTTGCGCCTGTTCGAGTTCAAGGGGACCGGGGACTTCGCGCCGCTGGAGCCGGTCGCGCACCACTACGGGACCGGCGCGGACGACGAGACCAAGGCCGCGTGCATGGACTCCCTGCGCGACCTCTACCGCGAACTCAACGTCCGGGCGAAGACCATCCGGAACCTGCCGCGCGACATCTGCCCGGAGTCCAAGGTCACGCCCGAGCTCGCCGCACGCCGGTCCCTCGGTCTCCACACGATCGTGTGCGGACTCGACGAGGTCCAGGAGCTGTTCACCGACCCCACACACGGCAAGGAGGCCGCCGAACTGACCACCGCCATCATCAAGCGCGGACCGGCCCTCGGCATCATCCTCATCCTCGCGACCCAGCGGCCGGACAAGGACTCCCTCCCCACCGGGGTGTCCGCCAACGTCGGTATCCGGTTCTGCCTGCGGGTGATGGGCCAGGTCGAAAACGACATGGTCCTGGGCACCAGCATGTACAAGAAGGGCGTCCGCGCCACGAGCTTTACCGGCAAGGACCGCGGCATCGGCTTCCTCGTCGGCGCGACCGATGACCCGAAGGTCACCCGCTCCTACTACGTGGACGGCCTCGACGCCGACCGCATCATCGCCCGCGCACGAGCGCTCCGGGCCACGGCCGGCACACTCACCGGCCACGCCATCGGCGAACTCACCACACCGGACGGCGCGCCGCTGGCGTCCCTGCTCGACGACCTCGCCGCCGTCATCCCCGCGGCCGAGGACAAGGTCTGGTCGGAGACCATCTGCGCCCGCCTGGCCGACCTGCGCCCGGACACCTACGACGGCTGGAAACCCGCCCAGCTCGCCGCAGCGGTCAAGCCGTACGGCATCACCACCCGGCAGGTCTGGCTCACCGACGACACCGGAGCCGGCCGCAACCGCTACGGCCTACACCGCGCCGACGTCCTCGACGCCCTCAACCAACGCAAGCGCCGCACCGACGGCGACGACGAAGGGGGTCCGTCCGACATCTGATCGCTAGCACCCCCACCCGCTAGACCTAGCGACCCCGCTAGCACCCCACCAACGCCGCTGACCAGCACAAACACGGTCCTAGCGGTGGCGATGCCGCACGCCCGTATACCGATCGCCCGAAAGGCCACGATGCACCCCCTCCACACCACCGCTAGCAGCCTCACCGAGGCAGCCCAGCCGGCAGTGCAGCCGGCCCAGCTGGGTATGCAGCCGGGCGGTGACCTCGTCACCCTCGGCGGCGTCCTGCTCGCCGCGCTCGCGCTCACCGCGGTCTACCTCGCCGCGTGCCTGATCTGGCCGTTCACCGCCTGCGGGTGGTGCGACGGCAGCGGCCGCAAACGCTCGCCCACCGGCAAAGCCTGGCGGCTCTGCCGCCACTGCAAGGGCACCGGCGCCCGCGTCCGCCTCGGCCGCCAGCTCTGGACCGCCGCGCGCACCACCCGCCGCAAGGGCACCCGACCCCACCGCACCACCCGCCCATGGAGGGACTCCGCGAAATGACCGACGACTACGACGACCACGTCGCCCTGACCGCCGCGCTGCGCGCCTGGGCCGCCGGCTCCTACCGCGACGAGGCCGCCGTCGAGCTGCTGATCGCCCACCGCGCATGGTTGGCCCGCCGCGACTTCCGGCGCGCATGCCTGTGCGCCGAGGGCGGCTACGCCTGGCTCGACGCCGACCGTGCCGCACGCATCGCGGACGGCGACGAGACCGCCGCGCTGCCCGCTTCGTCCGGCGAGCTACGGATCCTCGCGATCGTCGCGCAGCTCGCTGGCCAGCTCGGTAGCCGTCCGCTCGGCGAGCTGGTCACCGGACTCGACGGTCACAACATGCGGCTCGTCCTCGACGCGATCGCGCATGCGTCCGGCTGGCACGAACGCGGCGACCGCCACCTCGTCACCGGCCACCTCGACGGCCGGACCGGTGAGCACCCATGACCGCCGCGACACAGACTCCGGCCCGCCACCCGGTGGGCCGGTGTACCACCCATCACCACGAGAAGGAGCACCAACCCGCATGAGCACCAACACCACCCTCACCATCGTCGGCAACCTCACCGCCGACCCCGAGCTCGGCTTCACCACAACCGGGGACGCCTACGCCCGGTTCTCGATCGCCTCGACCCCACGCCGGCTCGACAAGACGACCGGGGAATGGGTCGACGGCGACACGCTGTTCCTGCGCGCCACCTGCTGGCGCGACCAGGCCAGCAACATCGCCGAGTCCCTGCACAAGGGCCAACGAGTGATCGCGGTCGGGCGACTGCGCCAGTCGACGTGGACCACCGAGGAGGGGGAGAAGCGCACCTCCATCGACCTCGATGTGGACGAGATCGGCCCGTCACTTCGCTGGGCCATGGCGCGCGTCACCCGAGTAACCCGCGACACCGCCACCGGTGCGAACGCCGCACCACGCGCCGGTGACTCTGCTCCCGCCTGGCAGCCCAAGCCGACACCGGTCCCGGCCGGCGCCGGCGTGCCCGGCTTCGGCGACGACCAGCCTCCGTTCTGACGCGACCAGCGCGGGTGGTCCGGCTCGCTTGCAACCCGCGCCGGGCCACCCTCTGGAGCAACGCTCCGCATGCCTGACAGGAGATATCGCAGTGACCGCCACTCTCGACGTGCCGCTGACCGCGGCGGCCCGCGGCTGGCACGTGTTCCCGCTCCGCACCGGTGACAAGCGACCCGCAGTCGATCGGTGGGAGACACGCGCCACGACCGACCTCAACCGGATTCGCGTTTGCTGGACAGCCGGCCGCTACGGCGTCGGCATCGCCTGCGGCCCGTCCGGGCTGCTGGTCATCGACCTCGACGTCCCCAAACCCGACCAGCCACCACCGAGCGACTACGGGCCGGGCATCACCTGCGGCCAGGACGTGCTCGCCACCATCTGCGAGGAAGCTGGTCAGCCCCACCCGCCGGCCACCTACACCGTCCGCACCGGACAAGGCGGACTGCACCTGTACTACCGCGGGCCAAGCCGCCTCGAGCTGCGCAACACCCACAGCAGCCTCGGTCCGCTCATCGACACCCGCGGGCATGGCGGCTACGTCGTCGCCGCGGGCACCAGCGTCAACGGCCAGCGCTACGAGCTGCTCGACGACGCGCCGATCGCCGACCTGCCGGACTGGCTGGCCGACCGGCTCACCCCGGCGCAGCTCCCGGCACAGGAGCCGATCCCGGTCAGGGTCGACACCGGCCGCCTCTCGATCTACCTCGCGGCCGCCGTCCGCGCCGAGCTTGACCACGTCCACCGCGCACCACCGGGCACCCGCAACCGCGCCCTCTACGGCGCCGCCGTCGCCCTCGGCCAGCTCGTCGCCGGCGGCGCTCTCGACGAGCACCAGGCCGCCGGCTGGCTGCTCGCCGCCGGCATCGCGGTGGGGCAGTCCGAGCGCGAGGCAACCCGCACGATCGCCTCCGGCTTCAAGGCCGGCGCCCGACGACCCCGGCAGGTGGCCGCCTGATGCATCCCCAATCACCCGCACCCGGCGAACCGGGTCGACCGAAAGCAGAACTCATCCGCATGACAGACGTCGCGCCCGAACGAATCGACTGGCTGTGGCCCGGCTACCTCGCCCGCGGCAAGCTCCACGTCGTCGACGGTGACCCCGGCCTCGGCAAGTCCACCGTCACTATGGATTGGGCCGCACGCGTCACCGCCGGCAAGCCGTGGCCCGACGGCCAGGCGGGCGGGGACACGGCCGGTGTGGTCATCATGTCCGCCGAGGACGGCCTCGGCGACACCATCCGTCCCCGGCTCGGCGCCGGCGGCGCCGACCTCGACCAGGCATTGGCCCTCACCGGCATCGGTTGTACCGACCCCGCCACCGGGGAACCCGGCCAGCGCCTCCCCGAGCTGCCGACCGACACCGAGCTGGTCCGTGACGCGCTGCGCCAGGTCGACGCTGCCCTGCTGGTCATCGACCCGCTCATGGCCTACCTGGCGCCGTCCGTGAACGCGCACCGCGACCAGGACATCCGCCGTGCCCTGGCCCCGCTGATGCGGGCCGCCGAGGACGCCGGCGCAGCTGTCGTGCTCGTCCGGCACCTCACCAAGGGCGACGGCGCCAGCGCGATCTACCGCGGAGGAGGCTCCATCGGCATCATCGGCGCCGCGCGGCTCGGCTTCACCGTCGCCCGCCACCCCGACGACCCGCAGAACGCCGGCCGTGCCGTCATCGCCGGCACCAAGGCGAACATCACCGCGACGCCCGCCAGCCTCGCCTACCACCTCGTCGACGACCCCGACAACGGCTGCGCCCGCGTCGAGTGGGAAGGCACCGTCGACTACTCCGCGGACGACCTTCTACGACCACCCGCAACCACACCCACCGGCGGCACCCAGGACACGGCAGCCCAGTGGCTGACTACCTACCTCACCGACCAAGGCGGCGAGGCGCCCTTGGACGATCTCCTCGACGCCGCCCGCGAGGCCGGGATCCCGGAACGCACTCTGTACCGCAGCCGCACCCGCGCCGGCGTGCTCTCTGAACGCACCGGCTACCCGGCCCGCGCGGTATGGCGCCTGTCGACGCCCCCAGCGGAGACGGCCGGTTCTGCCGCCGCCCCCGACGCTGGCGGAGCTGGCAGCACTGGCGGAACTGGCGGTACTGGCAGTACTGGCAGTACTGGCAGAACCGAGACACCGGCCATCGGGCCCTGTGCCCGCTGCCAGCGTCCGACCCGCCGCTACGGCGACCACGCCACCGGCACGCTCTGCGCGGCCTGCCGCACCAGCCAGGGAGGTACCGCGTGAACGCCAGACGACAACCGCGAAGGAGGACTCATGCCCACACGGCTTCGGACCCAGGTACCCGCACCCTCGGAGGACAACCGTTCATGGCCACCCACACCAGGGCCAAGCAAGCACATCTGACCGTAGACGAGTTCTGCACCGAGCTCGGCATCGCACGCTCGACCTTCTACGACTGGCGAGCCGCGAAGAAGACACCGCCGGTCATCAAGCTGCCCAACGGGCAACTCCGCATCCGCCGATCCGCATACGAGGCTTGGCTGGCCGGGCTGGAGGAGGTCGCGTGAACACCTCCTACGACGTCCGTATATGGAGCATCGATCCCTACCGTGGCAAGTCGAGAACGACCTACCGCGTCCGCTGGGTCGTCGCCGACAAGCGCTTCGTCTCCACCTTCGAGACCCGCAAACTCGCCGAAAGCTTCCGGGCGAAGCTCCTCAGTGCCGCTCGGGAAGGCGTCGCGTTCGACGAAGCCACCGGCCTTTCGGAACCATTGGCACGCACGAAGAACTCGCGCTCGTGGTACGAGCACGCGTGCGCATTCGTGGACATGAAGTGGCCCAACGCGTCACCACGACACCGCAAGAGCATCGCCGAGTCCCTCGCCACGGTCACGGCCGCGCTCCTGGCGTCCGACCGCGGCAAACCGGACAACGACGAGCTACGCCACGCGCTGTACACCTGGTCCTTCAACACGACTGCACGCCGCAGGACGCCCAGCGAAGCCGTGGACCGAGCGGCGCAGTGGGCCAGCGCCAACACCCTCTCGGTCGCGGACCTGGCGGACCCCGCTGTCATGCGCAGAGCGCTCGACAGCCTGGCCGTCACGCTCGACGGGAAGACCGCAGCGCCGACAACCATTGCGCGCAAGCGGGCCGTGTTCGCCGGAGCGGTTCGATACGCCGGCGAGCTGGGGCTACTCGACAGCAACCCGCTCGACAAGGTCCGGTGGAAGACGCCGAAGAGCACCGAGACCGTAGACCGCCGTGTCGTCGTCAACCACGAGCAGGCTCGACGGCTGCTCGCGGCGGTGCGGGAAACGCATGCGCCGTTGGAAGCCTTCTACGCCTGCATGTACTATGCGGCGCTGCGACCCGCCGAGGCGCTACACCTCCACGCGCGTGACTGCGTACTTCCCGACGAGGGCTGGGGAGAGCTGCTGCTCACCGGATCCACCCAACAGACCGGCACCGCGTGGAACGACAACGGTGCCTCGCGCGAGAACCGAGGCCTGAAGCACCGGGCCCGGGCCGATACCCGGATCATCCCCGCGTGCCCCGACCTCGTCACGATCCTGCGCCGGCACCTCGACGACTTCGACACCGGACCGGACGGGCGGCTCTTCGTCACCCGCACAGGTAGGTTCGGCAGACCCGTCGCCGGGCCCTACTGCAACCCGGTTTCGACGAACACTCAGAGCCGGGTCTGGCAGAAGGCTCGCGAGAAGGCGCTCACGCCCGCCGAGTTCGCCTCCCCACTCGCCGGACGTCCCTACGACCTCAGGCACGCCTGCGTATCGACGTGGCTCAACGCCGGTGTTCCAGCACCGCAGGTCGCCGAGTGGGCCGGGCACAGCGTCGACGTCCTGATGCGTGTCTACGCCAAGTGCATCTACGGCCAGGAAGAGGCTGCGCGTAAGCGAATCGAGGCTGCGCTCAAGGCCGACTCGGATTCTGACGGCATCGACGCAACCGGCTCCTAGCCTTCGAGCTTGGGGCGTATTTGGGGCGGACGACCGTAGATCACCGGACGTCGCCGGACACGGCCGGACAACACAAGACGGCCCCTGACCTGCGTTCGTGCAGGTCAGGGGCCATATCTGCTGGTGGTGGCGGGTCCAGGATTCGAACCTGGGTAGGCTGAGCCGACGGTTTTACAGACCGTTCCCTTTGGCCGCTCGGGCAACCCGCCGAGTTGACGTCAGGCAGCATAGCAACGGCGGCGCAGAGGCGGTGGAGGCCCTTCCCGCATGCCTGGGCCGTTTGCTCGGCATCGTG